>PFTH01000241.1 GCA_002789465.1 Candidatus Roizmanbacteria bacterium CG_4_9_14_0_8_um_filter_34_12
CTGCATTCAATTTCTCTGAAACTAAAGCTTTTTGAGATTTTTTTCCAAACATAAAAAAATTAATAAATAATTATTTCTTATTCGTTATTCTTAATTCATAAATCATGATTCGTAATTCATAATCATATCTAGTTTGTCAGAATAACATCCGTATAACTTTGAATCGGTGCTAATTTTTTACCAGTTGCTGATGGATTATATAAATTTAAAAACAGCTCTGACATTTCTTGTTGTTGTAAAATGGTGGCTCGTAACCCTATCTTTGCTAAAAGTCGTAATAGATGATCACGTTTTGGATAAAGCGATGTTTTTGCTCGCATTATCACATATTCCTTTTTATACTGCGCTCCAGAAGCTGCGTTCATACCCATCTCTAGTGGTGAAAAGGGAACTACAAAGAAGAAGCGTTTTTCCAATACGCTATTTTTTTTAACAACGTTCTTAATAAAGTCCCGATAGCTATTTAAACGATTCTTCATAAGATCAGTGTGTTGTTTAGTAATCTTAAAATTAATATATTCTAGGTATGAAGATATATCCATTTTTTTTGAAAGAATAAGTATTTGAATCGGAAAAGATAGTGAGTTTAATAAACTTCCATAAGCATAAATTAACGAAGTTTGTTCTTCGGTTGACAATAACCAAAAGTTTACTGCACCAACCTCTATAACCAATGCGGCTGAATTATCTTTTAATAATAAAATGTCATCCTTTATTTCTTCAATTTCAATAAACTGTTGAGTTGACGCCTTAATAGGAGATGTTGGTTTTTGCATTGTCATATCATTTCTTTTGAATAAATTTCTATCGATTTAATCGGGGTATTGTCAACCTTAATTTTGATTGTATCAAAAAAATACAAACTGTTGGTGTCCTTTATTTCAAAAGAATAATCACCTGGAGCAAGTGCGCTAAATGTTGCAAAGACTCCATGTGGGTTGGTTTTTAATAAACGAACTATATTATTACTAGTATCTTTTATATAAATTAATATTCCCGGTAATGGAAGTTGTTTACTATTTTTGACAACTCCAATTATATGAGGGACCTTTTCACCTGTATTATTAGTGACAACTGGTTGATTAACCGGAGCAAATAAAATATCATTATCGACCGCTGACTGTTGACTGCCGACTGCTAACTGATTGTTGCCAATTGCAGACGGCTGACTGTTGACTGCCGACTGAGCATTATTAGCTTTGGTTTGTTGAGGTTGTCTTCTCAGATTTTGAATCATCTGTCTTTTTTGGTTGTTTTGCATGGTTATTTTTGTCTTAACGAGATAAGCTGATAACTTTTCCCGCGCTTCAATGTGACCAAGAACACGATGAGGATCGCTTACATAAATAAAATTTTGTAAAAAACTTATTGGTTGATTCAACTTATGGAAAACATACTGAGTTGGTGAATTCAACCGCCGAATAAAGTTTTTTATCCAGACATCTAAAGGGCGATCATTAATCGGAATAAAAGCTAGAGCAACGCCAAACAAAGCTATAAATATTGCTAGTAAAAAATTTATTATTGGAATCGGAAATATTTTATAAGCAATAAATCCCAGTGGACAAAATACAACCAAATAAAGGAATTGACGTAATGTCATAAAACCAATTAGTTTAAACTCAAAAGTGGTAATTTGCCGAGGAATCGGATGTTGCTCCATAATATTAGTATAGAGTAGAAAGTATTAAGTATAAAGTATAAAAAAATACAAAAACTGCCGATAACTTAAAGATACAGTTCAGGAAGTATTAAAAGTCTTTGTTGTTTTTGCTTAATACTTAATACTTTATACTAATTACTTATCTGTAGGTTACCGGTCGAGCGGTTTGTGGAAGAAGAAGGCTCATGCGCCTCTCGGTTTTATTAATCCGTTCAACAAAAACTTTAATTTTTTGACCTATTTTATATTCTTCATTACCTGTCAATTTACTAATGTGAATAAGACCTTCAATTCCCTGATCTAATCTAACAAAGTAACCATATTTTTCTTTTCTAATTACCTCTCCATCGATTTCCTTATCTTTTGGATAAAGTTCCTCAATACTTTCCCATGGATCTTTTAATAGTCGTTTTAACGAAAGATTTAGTTTCATGTTTTTTGGGTTTTTTTCCACCACCATCACTTTAATTGTGTTTCCCTGTTGTGCATAGTTAGCTGCACTACTAACTTTTTCCCATGAAATTTCGGAAATGTGCACCAAACCCTCAACTCTATCAATTTCGCAAAAAATTCCGAAATCAGAAACCCCCAGCACCTTTGCTGAATATTCTTTTCCAACTTTAATCCGATCAAATCGATCTGTTAATTCTTTATTTGATATGTTGAATACCGCTGCTTTTTGTGACACAACAAGACGGTTTTTTTCTTGATCTACTTCTAATATTTTAACTTTAATTTTTTGTCCGATTAAGTTTTCCGGTTTATCACTATTTTTTTCAACTAATTGTATTTTTGGAATTATACCACGAATGCCCATAAAATCAATAAATAAACCACCTTTACCATAGTCACCACAAACAATATCAATCATCTCTTCACTATTTTTTTTAGCTCTTAAAATGTCCCATTTCCCGCGATCAAAAAATTTCTGTAACGACACCACGGGATAGCCGTCACGCGCTTCTTCAGAAACAACGCGTACTTTCATTTTCATTCCTTCTTTCAAATAGGGAAGATAGGTTGATAATTCTTTGACCTCACGCGTTCCCAATAACGCTTGTGATTTTCCACCAATATCAAAAATTATTCCCTTTTTGGAAAATGAAACAATAGTTGCTTCAATTTCTTTACCTTTTTTAATAGTTGCAATTTGTGAAGATTTAAGCAACTGATCCATTAAGTTATTTGTAGTTGTGTTTTGTGTTTTTTTTGTTTTCATCATTAATTAAGCTCCTCCTGATTATTAAAAGTCAGAATAATAATATAACATATTTATTGAAAGATGCAATTGAGAATTGCGAAGATTAAAATTTTTTCAATTTTTCCCGAATCTGAAGACTTAAATTTAAAGTTGCTGTTAATGAATTTTCTTCACCCTGAGGAACTTCTTTTGCCATCTT
>PFTH01000215.1:0-11859 GCA_002789465.1 Candidatus Roizmanbacteria bacterium CG_4_9_14_0_8_um_filter_34_12
TTGAAACATTAAAAATTAAGCAATTTCGTTTAAAGAAAAGAAGAATAATTAGACTACTAACTGGTACAGAAACAGGGGTTCAGTTCCCAACAACTATTTTGATTACCGAACATAATGTCCTAAAACGTAGAGATAAGGAGATTTTCGGCGACACTTTTGATCGTCTTAGAATTGCTCTCGACTCTGGAAAAATAAGTGATATTCCTCCAATAGTTGTCTTTCAAAATCCATTCGTATCAATAGAGGATACCGTAGAAGCATATCAAAATTATATTAAAGTTTATCCAAGACAAGGTGGGCAACATTATGATCATGAAGATGATGTTTTAAAAGAAGTTTTGGGGCGAAATGCTTTACTTTGTTACAATGGAAATAGGAGATTGGAGGAATTTCAGAGAGCAAAAATTCCGATCAGGGCATATGTAATAAAATCTCAAAATGAATTCTCGCAAATACCACCAGAAGAAAAAAGAATTCCAGAAGGAGTAAAAGATGAGAGACCTGCACAATACAAAATAGATCAAGAATATCAACTTGCCTATCTGGCGTTATTAGATGATGTAGTATATATTCTTGCTGAAAAAAGACATTGGGATAATTTTGATCCTAGCAAGCCAATCAAACATTTAAGAGAAAGTAGAAAAAAAAGATAAATTTACATCATATAACAGCGTATATCTGGTTACGGCTTTTATACAAAAGCCTCCACCTATATCCGCCAGAGGCGGACAGGTGCGGCGGGCAGAAGGCTATCCTTCGCTAAAGCTACGGAATAGGAACGGGGTTTGGGGGGGGAATTCCGCCCGCCCTACAAATTTTGGGTGAAATCTGTTTGAATTTTTTCGAACGCACACCGCATTTTGGAGAATAAAACTTAATTTTTTAGATTATGGGAAATAACAAACCTCATTATTTTAAATATAAATATGATGAAGGTCCACTTCTTTTAGAAGAATTATCTAAAGCAGCATTTACTACCGGAAATTGTCGTCGAGCCGTCCAAGATTATTTGTATTCCGTACACGCATATTTTCTTAAACCTGAACAAGTTTTATTACCAGAAGGGTATCTTCATGTAGGTATTTTTATAACTAAAAATGGAGAATATGATCGATCTTTGTATAAGCCTGGAGATATTATCTACGCAGAAAGAATTATGGATAAAAATAATAAATCAGTAGACAAAAAGAGGACATTTTTTGAAACGGAAAATGATTGGATTATCAATTTGCATTCTGCAATTATTGCAGATCAAAGTTTGATTTATCATACAACCGCGATTACAGGAGAAACCTGCGTATGGAATTTTGAGAAATTTAGCAAATATTATAAAGTTATCGCTATAAAGAGAATTAAGTGATTGTTTATCGATAAAGATAATTTTTTTATCGTTACTTTGCCAAAGCAATAATGATTGCGCCTACGGACATTAGAACTGCACCAAGTCCGATTGAAAAAGTAAACTTTTCCTTTAGAATGATGGTTGCCAAAATAATGGTTAGTACTAAACTCAACTTATCAACTGGCGCCACGTGAGAAGCTTGCCCAAGCTGCAGGGCGCGAAAATAAAATAGCCAGGAAAGACCAGTGGCAATACCAGATAATATCAAGAATAAAAGAGAGAAGCGTGAAATTTCTCCAAGCTGCTTAAAGGTTCCTTGCGCAAAAACAATTCCCCATGCAAAAATTAAAATTACAACGGTTCGAACTGCCGTTGCCAGATTTGAATTGACGTTTTTGATGCCGATTTTTGCCAAAACGGCCGTGATGGCAGCGAAGAATGCCGATAAAAAAGCAAAAATAAGCCAGAACATAATAAATAATTTTCAATTATCAATGATCAATTATCAATTAATGACAAAACCCCAATTACACTAATTCATTTTTGCTTGCCACCTAACCCAATAATAATATCTTTTAATTTTGCTAGATTATCATCAACGATAATTCTATCAGCTCCTTCAACGTTCAATCGGAAGATGGGTTCGGTGTTTGAAGAACGGACACTTAGTCGCCAATCAGGATAATCAATTGCAAGACCGTCAAGATGATTAACTTTCCCATCGGAAAAAGTTGATGTAATTTTTTCCATGACTTTTTTTGTATCAACAGAATCTGGAATTACAAAGTTAAATTCACCGGATTCAAAACTTGACTGCACTTCTTTCACGATCTCAGATAAAGGTTTTCCCGAGGCTTGAATCACTTTTAAAACATAGAAAATCACACGGATTGCACTTTCAGCACCTCCAATATCGCGAAAATAAAAATGACCGGATGATTCTCCAGCAAAGATTGCGTTTTCATCATTTAGTTGTTTGGTGATCAGAGCATGTCCAACTGGACAAACCGAGAGAGTTCCCCCAAGTTTTTTTACTATTGTTTCAACGTTTCGTAGATATCGAATATCAGCGACAATTTTTTTACCTGGATGCTCACGTAATAATTCTCTTGTAACAATTGCAGTGATCATGGTTGCTGGAACAATTGAACCGGTTTCATCGATGAAAAACACTCTATCTCCGTCTCCGTCGGGAGCAATTCCTAAATCAGCCTTTTCTTCTATAACTTTTTTTTGAAGATCTTTTAATAATTGAAATTGAAGTGGGTTTGGTTGATGTGCGGGAAAGCTGCCGTCAAGTTCAAAATTCATCTTAACTAATTTCACTGGATATTGTCTGACGATTTCCTCAAGAAATAAGATACCCATTCCATTGGCCGGATCAGCAACCATGGTTAATGGACGACTGTTTTTTGGTTTAACAATGCCTAGTGCATTTTTGACTTCTTCAACAAGAACATTGGGTTTTTGAATAACCTCACCTTTTTGTGTTTGTTTAACAAAATCTCGATTAATTGCCCGATCCTTAACTTCAAGCATGCCAGTATTTTTTGAGATTTTTATTGCCTGATCCCCTTTTCGATAGAGATACTTTATCCCGGTATATTCTTTTGTATTATGAGATGCAGTGATTTGGATTCCTGCGTCGTATTGATATTCCATCACAGTAAAATACATAGTTGGAGTTGAGGAGAGACCAATATCAATAACGGTTGCGCCACAGTTAACAAGGATTTTTTTAGCAATTGTAAAAAGGCTTGGAGCTGAAAGTCGCATATCTCTTCCAAGAACAACAGTTAATGGTTTTGTCGGATTATCTTTAATAAAAAAAGAATATATGGCCTCTATAATATCGGGATAATTTTCTTCATTTATTTCAGTTGGATAGATATCTCGGATATCATAAGCTTTAAAGATTTTTGGATTGATTATCATATTATATTAATAATTAATTAATCCTTTATTTTAGCTTAAATAAAGGATTAAAATCAAGTTTTAATAAAATAATATTTTGTTGAATTATTGCTGCGCGTCGTTTAAGATATTGGTAGCCTACGAAATTATGAATTTCGCGTTTTTGTCATCGCGAACGAATTAGGTGCCTGAATAGTACCTGAGAGCGTGGCGATCCCGTTACCAACAGGGCATCTTATATTAACGGGATTGTCCCTCGCTGCGCTCGGGATAATAACTTCGTCGCGGAGTTTATCCCGTCGTAGGACGGGATTCCTCGCAATGACATTGTTTTTTTATGTTATTCGTAGGTGTGAAAAAAATATATGGATTTAAAAGAAGCAATATTGCGGTTTTTAGAATACTGTGAGTTGGATAGAAATTTATCACTCAAGACTGTGAAGATGTACGGGTATTATCTTAACTTTTTTCAGACATGGCTTTTATTAAAAAATCAAAGATCAAAGATCAAAGATCAAAGCGAAAGTGAAAAGATCAAAGTTAATGAAAAAGATTACGACGTTGAGAAGATTACGGAAGAGATGATAAGAGGGTTTCGGTTGTATCTTTCACATAATTACAAGAATCCTTATAAAGGTGAGTTAAAAAGACAGACACAGAATTATTTTTTAGTAGCGCTGCGATCGTTTTTTAAATATTTAACCCGACAAAAATTAAAAGTAATTTCACCGGAAATGATTGAGTTAGGCAAAACAAGAGATAGAAACTTGAGACATCTGACAAAAGAACAAATGCAACGCCTTTTTCAGGCAGTGGAAACTTCAGATATTATTGGTATCCGTAATCGTACGATTTTAGAAGTATTATTTTCCACAGGTCTTCGGGTCTCTGAGTTGGTTGGTTTAAACCGTGATCAGGTGAACCTACGCACCTGTGAGTTTGGAGTGATTGGAAAAGGGGGAAAAGCACGGGTTGTGTTTTTATCGAAAAACGCGAAAGACTGGTTACAAAAATATTTTGATAAACGCAATGATCCCTATCGCCCACTTTTCTTACGTTATTCCGGACCAAAAGCTAATGATGAACTAAATGATGAAAAGCAACGTTTGTCAGTGCGATCAATTGAACGCATGATTGAAAAATACCGAGTCATGGCAGGAATTCCAATTCGAATTGGGCCTCATATTTTGCGCCATTCTTACGCCACAGATTTGCTATATAATGGAGCAGATATCCGATCAGTTCAGGAAATGCTTGGTCATAAAAACATTGCCACAACGCAAATTTATACACACATCACCAATGCCCGTTTGAAAGATGTTCATGAAAAGTTTCATTCGGGAAACAAGTGATTAAAATTAACCTAATTGATCTAATTTCTAATTAACCTAATCAATTATCAATTTCCAAATATAAATAATTGGGATTTGTTTAGGTCAATTAGACCAATTAGTAATTAGAAATTGAAAATGCGTAAATTTATTTTAAAACATAAATATAAACTAACTTTGGGAATAATGATTTTGATTTATGTTATTTACTTCTCCTGGTTCACGGTGATGCGTTACCAGACTCTTCATGCCTCGTATTTTGATCTGGGGATTATGCATCAAACGGTTTATAACAGTTTTATGGCAATTAAAACCAGTGATTGGAGCCGATTTTTAGAACTGACCAATCCTCATGGGTTTGAACAGGTGAAACGCATGGCAATACATAACGATATTATTTTAGGAATAATTGCGCTTTTTTATTTCATCTACTGTGGTCCTGAAACTTTACTTATTCTTCAAACGGTTATTTTAGCCCTTGGAGCAATTCCAGTTTTTTTGATAGCACAAAAAATAATTAATAAAAATAAAAGTAATTCTTTAATACCGATTGTATTATCTTTCGCTTATCTTATGTATACGCCAATGCAACGAGCAAATATCTTTGACTTTCATGCTGTGACTATTGCCACAACAACCTTGTTGTTTATGTATTATTTTTGGATGATAAAAAAATATTGGCTAAGTGGGCTTTTTTTAATAATCAGTTTATTAACAAAAGAACAGGTCGCTTTGACAACAGTTTTTTTTGGAATGTATGTTTTATTAAAAAGTAATATCTTTCAATTAATTTCAAAATTGTTTGTCATCCCCTCGAAGGAGGGGATCCAGTCGACAAATTACAATGTTAATAAAGATTCAGGTCTGGATTTCTCCTTTAAGGGGATAATAACCCACCTTCGCGGGAATGACATGCATAAACATACGATAAAATTTTCTCGTTCGAAGTTATTTGGAATATTAGTTATTTTTATTAGTCTGATTTGTTTCATTGTTTCAATGAAGATAATCGTTCCCTATTTTCGCGGTAGCGTTCATTTTGCTCTACAACGTTACGGAGATTTTGGAGACACAACAGAAACAGTATTCTTTGGAATTCTTAAAAATCCAACGAGTTTAATAAAACATATTTGGCACATTGATACTGCAAGATATTTTTGGTTTTTGCTTGGACCTTTGGCCTTTTTATCACTTCTCTCCCCCACTATCATGATGATTACTATTCCGGAATTTGCAATAAATTTATTATCCAATAGTTGGAATATGCGTAATATCATTTATCACTATACTGCAGTTTTACAACCATGGATTTTTATAGCAGGGATATACGGAATAAGAAAACTTTTAGTGCGAAACGCGAAACGCGAAACGTATAACGCGAAACGTATAACGTTAGTTTCATTAATTATTATTTTTTGTACTTTAATTTTTGTCTATTTTAAGGGGCCTCTACCTTTTTTACGGGAAGCGGAAATCAATCTTTGGAATTATCAAACTGTAGAGGAATCGGCAATAATGAATTGGAAGCAAAATTTGAATAATGACGATATAAAAGTGTCAACCACTGGAAATTTATCTCCTTTCTTTTGTTCACGCAGATATTTTTATAATTTTTCAAATTATTATTACCTTGCAGATTATCTTATTATTCGTCCAAATGAAATTTTTAACTATGCTGATAAAAAAATATTAACGCCTATTTATCGGCAGTTGCAAAGTGATACTCGGTTTAAGATAATTTATGAAGGAAAGAATTTTGAAGTATACGAGAAAATTACGAATTAACCTAATTACCTAATTGATCTAATTAATCTAATTAATTTCCAATAACCAATTTAAATTGAAAATTGGGATTTATTTAGAAATTAGAATAATTAGAAATTAATAATTTATGATCAGCATAATTATTCCGTTTTATAACGAAAAGGAAAGTATTCCGTTGTTATTGGAGGAAATTAAAAAAGTAAAAAAAAATATTACAGATGAAATAGAGGTTATTCTTGTTGATGACGGATCAATAGATAGTTATCGATTAACAGTTAACAGTGATCAGGAAAAAAACCATAATCAAATTAAGCTGATTAGACATAGAAAAAGGTTTGGGAAAGGGAGAGCGTTGCAGACGGGTTTAGATCAATCTAAGGGTGAAATAATTGTGTTCATGGATGCAGACTTACAGGATGATCCTGCGGATTTAACAAAATTTATTGAAAAAATAAATAGCGGATATGATCTAGTGAATGGAGTAAGAAATGAACGTAGAGATAGTATAATTGTAAAAATATACTCCCGAATTGCTAACTGGTTTTTAAAAACGGTTCTTCATTCGCCATATTCTGATATCAACTGCGGATATAAAGTTTTTCGAAAAGAAGTATTGAAAGAAATAGTTTTTTATGCAAACAACTTTCGGTTTTTTCCATTAGCAGTTTTTTTACAAGGTTATAAGGTTGCTGAAATTAATATAAATAATAGACAAAGAAAATTTGGTGCTTCTAAATTTGGAACAGGAAAATTATTTGTGGGAATATTTGATACGCTAACAGCATATTTTATTTTTCGTTTTTCTGAATCACCTCTGCATTTTTTTGGGCCAATTGGTGGAATAATTTTTGGAAGTGGATTTGTCATTTCTTTTTATTTGGTTTTTGAAAGGGTATTTTTTAATCAACTCCTTTATCGTCGACCAATGTTTCAAATTGGGATTCTTCTAATTATTGTTGGAATTCAAATAATTATGACGGGAATGATAGGGGAACTGATTGTCTATTTGAATAAAGAAAAGAAGATTTCCGCGGATAGGAAAACGGATTAACGCGGATATTCCAAATCAGTGCATATTCGTTATTAATCAGTGTTAATCGTTTTAAAGATGAATCCGATACTTGCTCTAATTATTGCCAATTTTATTTGGGGTGCAGCCTCACCTGTTTTTAAATTTGCACTGGAAAATATTCCGCCATTTACTTTAGCTTTCATAAGATTTTTTGGTGCAAGTCTGTTGTTTATTCCTTTTATAAAATGGAGAGAACTTACTAAAATTACCCAAGGTGATTGGGTTAGAATTATTATTGGTTCGGCTTTTTTAGGCGTATTTGTCAATATTTTCTTTTTCTTTTTAGGCTTACAAAGAACGGTAAGTATTAATGCTCCTGTAATTGCTTCTTCTAGCCCAATTTTATTATTTATTTTATCGATTATTTTTCTTAAAGAAAAACCAAAGTTAAATGTTTTATTAGGGATGATTATTGCCTTTTTTGGCGTGTTATTAATTATTCTTATGCCACTCTTGTCATCGGGCATTAATGCAAAAGATCTCGGAAAATTTGAAGGAAACCTCTTTTTTTTAATTGCCACAATAGGATCAACAATTTCTCCGATTATTATGAAAAAAACTTTAAACAAGGTTAGTTTGTTACTTGTAACTTTTATTGCTTTTTTTATCAGCAGTCTTGGTTTTCTGATTCTTATGTTACCGGAACAAAAAACTTGGAATATTAATATGTTAAATCTGAACGGGGTTATTGGTATTATTTTTGGAGTATTTTTTTCGTCTGCCTTGGCATATTATTTATACATTTATGGATTATCAAAAATTAAAGTTCAAGAAGTGGGAATTTTTACGTATATTGATCCGGTTATTGCAGTGATAATTGCAATTCCTTTATTAGGAGAATATCCAAATATTGAATTTATTATTGGTACGCTTTTAATTTTTCTAGGAATTTTTATTGGAGAAAATCGTATTCACTACCATCCTTTTCATCGGATTGCAAAATATCTAAGGTAAGGATAATCTACTCTAACTCAAAATCAAAGGATCAAAGCCATAAGGATTATCCCAAGCGGAATAAGAAGAAAACCAAATCGCGTGATCCCCGCACTGGGAATTGAAGGTGTGACAGGTTGATTTGTTGGTCCAGTTGTGCTTGTAATATTTGCAAGTATAATTTCGGTTGGAGTTGGCCAAGACCCTGCGTGGACAATATTACTAAATGTCCCTTCGGCACAGTCATTGATTGCACGAACTTTAAAGTAGTAGGTTTTTGTTGATAGATCGGAACAGTCAAAAGTATGTGTAAGAACTGTGCCGAGATTAATATTGGATTCACCTTCACCATTTGGATTCTCACCCCAAGAAATTTGATAACCAGTAACATTGGTAACCTCATCCCAGCTGAGCTTGCATTGATTATTATTGATGATTTCAATTCCCACTCCTTGTGGAATATTTGGAACTTGTTGAATACAGGTTGATGAGGTTGGTTGTGGGGTTGCGGTTGAACTTGGGGGAGAGGTTGGTGGAACTGTTGGAGGAATAGTTGGAGGAATGGTTGGAGGAATTGGCATTGCGGTTGAATCTGGTGGTGCGGTTGGAGGAATAGTTGGTGGTACAGTTGGTGGCACTGTTGGCGGGATTGGTGTTGCGGTCGCATTTGATGGTGTCAGGGTTGCCGTTGGTGGGATTGGTGTGTTTGTAGGGGGAGCAGTTGTATTAGTTGCGGTTGGCTGATAACAAGTATTACATTCATTTGCGGTAATCCAATGAGCATCTGGAGATGAATTTGAGCAAGCACAGTCTCCATCATTATCAATCTGAATTCCTCCACATTCTATTCCAGATACAAATGCTGAACAATTTGACCACACCCCCTGATCGTTTTTTGTAATATCGCAACCTGTAAATCCAATAGTTTGACAATTTGGATCAGACGACGAACATGATTTATCACCTCTTAAGCAGGTAAGCGGATTTGACGCACAAGACTGACATTCGTTTAAAGATAGATTTCCACCATCATATGGTGCACGATATTTTATCGTTTTAAATTGACAATGATAAGTATTTCCTGTTGGGTTTACTCCACCATTTAAGGTACAAGTAACAGAAAAACTTACTTTTGGTTTTTGTTCACCTGCCCGACTTTTTTCCGTAACCTTTTCTTTTTGCAGTTGTTGAGATAAGAGAACAATTCCTCCAATGGTTGCCATAATAATAGTTACTAAAAGTATTTGAAGAAGTGGAAACTTTTTTTTAACACCCACAACTTTTTCAGTAGGGGCACTATTTTGATTACTTTTTTGGAATGAAGCGATTTTCATGCTATACTTCTAATATTTAAATTTGATATCAGTATATGTCCCTCGAAGTTGATTTAATAGAATTTATTAAATATTTGTAAAATCAACTAAGACGGTCATACAATTAATATATCATAAATCAGCTAAAATATGTCAGATAAAATATTAATTACAGGTGCAGGCGGATATATTGGGTCAGTTGCAACTTATCTATTGTTGCAAAAAGGATATGAAGTGGTGGGATTGGATAATTTTTCAACTGGCTATCAAGAACCACTTAAGTTATTGCAGGATAAGTTTGGAGAAGAAAAACTCAGATATTATAAAGTTGATCTTCGTTCAGATCTTTCTTCAGTATTTCAAGAAGAAAAAAATATCAAAGCAGTTATTCATTATGCCGCCTCATGCTTGGTTGACGAATCAATGAAAATTCCGGAAAAGTATTTTTCTAATAATGTTGGTGGGTCACAAAATTTACTTGCAACTTTGATAAAATTTAATATCAAAAATATTGTTTTTTCTTCAACCTGTGCAGTTTATGGTGAGGCAAACTATGTTCCAGTTGATGAAAAACATCCGACCAGTCCGAAAAATCCATATGGTGAATCAAAACGCATGGTTGAAAAAATGATTAACTGGCACAGTCAATTACAAGGATTAAACTACATGATACTGCGATATTTTAATGTTTGTGGAGCGACAGATGATGGTTTGATTGGTGATTCAAAGCGACCGTCAGTGCTTTTAGTCCAAAATGCAGTTCGGGGAGCACTTGGAATTGAACCATTTTATTTGACTTGTCCCATGGTTGATACGCCAGATAAAACACCAATCCGCGATTATATTAATGTCGTTGATTTGAATACCGCACATATAAACGCGCTGGAGTATTTGTTTAATGGTGGTAAAAGTGAAACTATTAATTTAGGAACAGGTACTGGCAACTCTGTGTTGGAAATTCTTAACGAAGTAGAAAATACTACTGGATTTAAATTTCAACTAAAAAAAACCACTCCGCGCCAGGGTGAATATGCAACAATGATTGCAGATATTAAAAAAGCAAGAGCGATATTAAATTGGCAACCCACAAGAACAATTAAAGATAGTGTGGAAGCGTTGGTAAAATGGTATAAAAATCATCGGGATGGTTGGAGTGGTTAGAAATAGTTGTAAATAGTTACAAATAGTTGAAATAGTCAATTTAGTTAAACCTGCATTTGTCTCGCCTATCGGTGGACTTCGGCGAGGCAAAGTCAGTTGATTAGATAAGTAAGAAAACGGAAAACGGAAGTCGGAATAAAATAAATAAAAAATATCAATAAATAAACGAAAAACCTTGAACAAAAACAATATATGAAATTATTTGGATATTTCGAAACAGTTAAGCCACTATTAGTTAAGCAAATAAATAAGTTTTTCTTACAACAAAAAGACTTTCCAAATAAACAACTCCTACAAAGTCTTCAAGCGTTTAATTTAAAAGGAAAACTTCTTCGGGGAATGCTAGTTCTACTGATTAATAAGATGGAAGGCGGACAGATAAACGAAAAAGTTTTAAATGTTGCAACCGCAATGGAATTAGTTCACAGCGGTTTATTGATTCATGATGATATTATGGATAAGGATCTATTTCGACGAGGGTTTCCAACAATCCACAAATCCTTTGGTCAGTCAATGGCAATCTGTGCTGGTGACTGGCTTTTTTGTAAAGCAATTGAATTAATAGATGATAATGAGTTAATTAAAATCATGAGTGTTGGTGTGCAGCAAGTGATGCATGGACAAATTTTAGATGTATTTTTCAGTGAGACAAATAATAATCCTAATCAATCAACAATACTTGATATTTATCGTAAGAAAACTGCTTTCTATTCCTTTTCTCTTCCGTTTAAATTAGGGGCAATGTTACAGAAAGCGTCACTTAAAAAATTGGATATTTTAAATAGTTTGGGTGAAAATTTAGGTTTAATTTTTCAGATAAAAGATGATGAGATGGGAATCTTTGGTGATGAAAAAGCTACAGGGAAACCAACTGGATCTGATATTCGGGAAAACAAAAAAACATTAATCAGACACTTACTTTTTAAAAATTCGAATTTGTCTGAAAAAAAAGAACTCACAAACATATTTGGGAATAGTAATATTTCTATCAAAGAGATTAATGTCGTTAAAAAACTTATTCAAGAAAAA
>PFTH01000215.1:11866-12689 GCA_002789465.1 Candidatus Roizmanbacteria bacterium CG_4_9_14_0_8_um_filter_34_12
ACAAAATGATTGATCAAATAATATATCAATGTAAAGTTAAAGCTTGTCAGTTGATAGAAACTTTTTCATATTCAAAAGATAATAAAAATCTCCTAGTTGACCTTTTGAAATATAATTTGTCCAGGGTAAGTTGATGTTTTCTTTCTGTATAATACTCAAATGAAAAAGCTGTCTTTTGTTGCGTTAAAATACCGTGACTTTCGATTATTATTTCTTGGGTTGTTTATATCCCGAATTGGTTCGGAGATGCAGGTTGTTGCAGTAATTTGGCATTTATATTTACTTACAAATTCGCCTTTATCAATTGGATATATTGGTCTTGCGCGTTTTATTCCGCTTCTTCCTGCTTCTTTTATTGCCGGTGTTGTAGCGGATAAATATGATCGTCGAACAATAATGTTGATCTCACAAATACTATTAACATTAGTAACGATGATCTTTATACTTTTAGTTTTTACAAGCCAGATAACCCCAATGATGATTTACATTCTAATTGGTGTAAACTCATTGGTTGCGAGCTTTGATTCTCCTGCCCGGCAGGCAATTATTCCGCATTTGGTTGAAAAAAAAGATCTTCTTAATGCCATTAGTTTAATGACTTTGTTTTGGCACACATCAAAGGTGATTGGACCGGCTTTTGCAGGTTTATTAATTGCTTCAAGCGGGTTAAATAGTATATATGTTATTAATGCACTGACTTTTACTGTGGTGATTGTTGGCATATTAATGATGAATAAGAAAGAATTTGTTGTTAAAGAAATAGTTTCGTTTAATATTAAAACGGTAAAATAAGGATTTGGATTTATTTATCGCAGCCCAATAA
>PFTH01000085.1 GCA_002789465.1 Candidatus Roizmanbacteria bacterium CG_4_9_14_0_8_um_filter_34_12
GTTGGCGGCAAAATCACCGGTCCAATGGTGATGTTTCGATTAGTGGAAAAAGGCGGCAAGCAAACTGGGCTGGTTAAGCGTCCCAGTTGATCTTGGGCCGTAAGACACGCTTCGCGTGGGGAAAAAGGGGAGAAGCTGTTGGAAAATTGAAAATAACCATCGCGATTGGCAAAGGTCTGGTCATAAATTCCCATTCCCTGAATTGTAACTAAAGCACCAGGTGAACTATAACCGTCAAGTGTAAAACGAAAGTTGCCAATTGAGGCAGAAACTGTTACAGCACCAGTTGAATATGATTTTGACATTCCCAAAATTTGTTTTTTTTCCCAAGCTTTTTGTTGGTTAAAAAGGAGAGAAAAAAGAACAATCATGAAGACGAAGTTGAGAGCGATAAATAGTTTTGAGTTTGTTGACATGGTTTAACAGGTGCAAAATTTCGTTTTATTGCTATCGTCATTCTGGCACCACTTTTGATTGTCCAGAATCAACGTAGATTCTGGATGCGCTCACTCGCCGAGTCAGACTCGGCTTCGTTCGCTTACCAGAATGACGCCATATCCATTATGCCACAAAAAAGGCCACAAAAAAAGAGCCGTTTTCAACAGGCTCTGTTAAAAAATTTCAAAGTTCAAATTTCAAATATCAAATCAAAATCAAAGCTCAAATTCCAAAACTAAATCGTAAATCTTAAATCATAAATCCGTTTCCTATTTGTGTCAATTTGTGTTATTTTGTTTTGTTCGTGTCTATTCGCGTTTCTTCAGCTCTTCCTTCAACTTCTCAATCTCGCTTTTTTCTCTTTCAACTTCTTTTTCCAAAGCCGCTTCTTTAACAACGGTTTTTTCAATTAAGCTTTTAGCAATCAGTATGATGATAATTAAAGCCAAAACAACTGCCAAAGTCACTCGCCATGGAAATACCCAGAACTCAACCACGGCACTTAAAGGCAATTTTTTATCAGCAAAAGTTGCATTCAACTCCGCGCGGTAGCGGCCGACCATCCATTTTTGACCGATTAAATTCTGATAGTTAACTGCGGCTTCAGGAAAAATATTTTTTTCTTTCAAGGCAATATCCTCAACTTTTTTTCCTAACAGATTATAGATTTGAATCCGACCCATTGGCTTAATGTGCAGATAACCAGAATTAAAAATTTGTGTATCCAAAGTAATTGGCCCATATTCGGAAAAACTTCTTGCCGTGAATTTTTTAACATCAGCCTGTTCTTTGAATTCTCCGGGAACATGAAATAAAACTAATGCCGCATATTTATTTGAAATGGCGGTGTTTGGACCTCGTGATGATGATGTTGGCGGTTCATTGGAGTTTTGAAAATAAACAGCAACATAATGACCACCGGGAAGCGCGTCTGGTGGAACTATCACCTTTGCATAAACAACTAACTGATCTTTGGCCGCGATTGTTGCCGATTCATATGGAAGCGTCACCCATTGAACAGCTGAATAACGGGAAGAACTGGAAGGATTTTCAACCAGAGTTGGAATGCCGTCACTGTTTAAGATTAAAAAATCTTTTTTCGCAACAGTTCCAACCACCGGGACATCTTCGTTATTCACAAAAACCACGGCAAAGGACTTTGTCTCTCCCGGCATCACCTGAATTTCTTGAGTAGTTGGATAATAAGTAAGATTAAGTTTTTCTTGAGCAAAAGACAGTCTTGGAGTATTGACCAAGATTAAAAACATTAATATTCCAAATAACTTTTTCATATTCATTTTAGAACTTTGGTGTAGCAACATAAGTAATTCGATTGTAATAATATCCGGCTGGTTGTGTGCTTTTGACACCAAGCCGGTAACAGACATTTGCAACTGATCCACTTGCTGGTGCAGTTTCATTCATGATTGAGATTCCTGGTGTTGGAAAAAGATTTAAAGGAAATGGTTGTGCATTAAAACTCAAACCACCGTTATTATATAAATATCCGGTAGGAACCGGTGTATTAGTATTGTTTTCTAAAGAAAAGCCAAAACCATCATTAGTATCGGTTACGGGCTCGCTATTCCATTCTGCCGGAGAGCCAGAAGAACAGCCAGCGGCATCGCAAGGAGTGTTGGGAATATTATTTGATCCGGAGGTGAGCACGCCGTCTTGATAACCTGTGACTGTATAACCGCCAGTTGAGTTGGTGGAAACAGTCAATTTTTGCGCACCGTCATAAAAATTTGCACTGGTTATGGATCCAAAAGGAACAGTGGTGGCGGTGGTGGTGATGCGGTCTCCAACTGCCACACCGCAAGCAGTTCCGGTATTTGATTCGATTTTAAAAGATAAAGTTTGTTCAACCGTGGCCGAAACAAAGACACCATCAACCGGATTAACCTTTAACTGTGTTTGATTATATACAACTGTCCCTGCAGTATTGGTTGTTTTAAGAGTCATTGCATAAGAATCAGAAACGCCGCGGGTGTGAGTTGTTCCAGCAGGGGAAGGATTAAGAAATCTTAAGGTTGCATCACTGGCATGACCAAGTGACATGGTATAGGTTGATCCGGCAGATAATCCTCCTGCTCCAAGAACAACTGTTACCGTATGTAAACTGGCAGCCGAGGAAAGCGTTGCACTCGTAATGTTAAATGAAGTTGCTCCACTACTGCTAATGGCAGTTTGCGCCACTAAATCAGCAGTTAAATCGCCAGAGTCAAAACCAGTACTATCAGGAATTCCATTAGCATAATTTGATGCGGCGGCAGTGATTGTAAAGATCAGCTTTTCGTTTTGTGCCACGGCAACAGTCGGCTTAAAAGTGACAGCAATCTGTCCGCTGTTGGTTGATACAATAAAATCATTCATATTCATGGTGCCGGAAATTGCCGGCGTGAAACCAAAAATCGTGTCTGACAAAATGTTATTAACAGTATATACGGTTTGGTTTGCGCATCCATCAGCCGCAGAGCCATTTAAACAAACCGTGTCACCAATAAATAAATTT
>PFTH01000100.1 GCA_002789465.1 Candidatus Roizmanbacteria bacterium CG_4_9_14_0_8_um_filter_34_12
CGTCAAAGAAAAAGCAAACGAGTTAAATATTCCCTATCAATCACTGATTAAACAATATATTAGTAAGGGTGTATTTTCTACGGTCTAATATATGTTAAGTAGAATATTAAAGAAATTAATTCTTCTAATCGTATTGATTTTTATTATCTTCTTATATATTAAACAAGACATTATTAAATTATCATGGTGTGATAATTGTTTCACAACAGGAAGCGTAATGGTTGTAAAAAATCAATGTATTGGACTAAAAATACAAGATTTTGTCCTTTTTGAATTTTGCCGTAGCTTTCCCAATTTAGCCGGTCAGTTGATTTTTTAAATAAGAGCGGGCGTGGGAACGGACAAATTCATCGATAGAGGAGATAATTTCACTTTCTTTTTTTTGATCAAGAAGATATGGGGTAATTATTTTTAATTTTGGAATAATTTGATAACACTGGCTCCAAAACAAATCCTGTCCGATGGTTATTCCAAATTTTTGTTTTACCATCGACAAAAGAGAAGAAATCGAAAACGTATTTTTTTTAAGGATATAATAAAGATCAAAAAGGTCTTTTGCTTCGCCACGATCGACTAAAGCAATTACTTTATTAGCTGATACATCTTCAAAAGAATCAATAAAAACCCCATGATAAAGTAGTTGTTTTTTAAGAGTTTTCTTTTCGTGGTTATACCAAACAAAATCAAGTCGTATCGGTTCTTTGCCTTGGCAAATAAACTCATAGCGGTCATAAATTTTATGGAAAGTAACTTCCGAAAAAGGGACTAATGCTTTTACCGATTGGACAAAATCATTAATCTGATCAAAGCCAAATTTGGTGGAAGAAAAAAAATCAAGATCAAAAGAAAGACGATGATGGAGATAGTGGGATGATAATAATGTTCCACCGGTCCAATAAAAAATTGGTTGTAGAGAAGTTTGTGCAAGTTGACTAATGATGGTGATTTGGGTTTTATTTAGCTTCATAATAAGATACATAATCTTCATACATTAATCGTTTGCCCACATCAAGATGCAATTTAATTTTTGGCAAGAGTTGAGTTAATTTTTTTTTAGGAATGTGTTTGAGGTCTCCATAATTAATGCAACGAGTGATTAACCACTCCCATTCCATATCGGTTTTAGGTTGCCAATTTTTTGGTAGTTGATAGTCCCAGATAAACATATAATGATATTTTAAGAAATTATTTATTAAATATCAAACAGAAGCTTTATAGAATAAAACCTAGGGTATAATAATCTATGCCAACTTGGTTGATTTTTACACTAATTACCATTGTTCTTTGGTTAGTTTCTCAAATTCTTGTGAAAAAAGGATTTGCAAATGTTTCTCCCCTTTAGAATAATATCTCTTCTAATTTTTTTAAACTGATAATTTGGGTTCCGGCAACGCTATTGATTACAAACTTTCATATCAAAACCCCCTTTCTACTTAATCTACTCATAATCGTATTAGTTGGTGTTTTTTATATGTTTTTCTTTTACGCGCTTTCAAAAGGACAGTTAGTCTTAATGACGACTTTGATTGCAATGGGACCAATGGTGACGACGATTTTGTCCTTAGTTTTTCTGCATGAAACATTAAAGTTTAATCAAGCAATTGGAGTAGGGACAATATTATTCGCTGGGGTTCTATTAGTGCTTCCTGATAGGAAGCTTCTCCAAAAATCCAGAAATTATTCTTGGGTTGTTTGGGGTGGTTTGACTGCTATATCAATGGGAACAGCTGATTTTTTAACTAAAATCTCAACTAATATGATTGGCGCATCATCACATTTATTTTATTTATCATTAATTCTTCCGTTAATCTCATTTTTAAATTTTTTGATAGATAAACCAGGGAAAAAATTACCTAAAATTACAAAAGAAAACCTATTGCTAACGCTATTTGAAACTTCGATTATATGGGTGGGATCGCTTTTGTTTTTTTTAGCTTTTGATTATGGTCCAGCATCACTAATTGCTCCGGTTGCTTCAACTTTTTCGATTCTAACAGTTTTGCTGGCAGTAATCTTCTTAAAAGAAAAAATTACCCTAAGGCAAATAATTGGAGTGGTTTTAGCTGTTACTGGTGTGATGTTGGTTGCGATGGGATATTAAAGGTCAACTTAGAGATTGTAAAAGTAATTTTACTGACCAAATTTATTACAGATGGAAAAATGACGGGTTATTTCGTAATTACAGGTGGGTAAGTATATCGAGGATTTTTTCCACTTGGGAGCATAGTTCTTCCATAATCAGGGTAGCAATAAAGAAGACGTTTAATATGTGGGACAAGTCTGACGGATAGCAAACCTAAGGGGTCACAAGGTTTGTGATCGTTGCCACCATCCCCCAGATCAGCAATCTCTAATTCTTTTTTTAATCTTTGTTCTTTTTTTGGTTGCCTAACTTTATCGTAAAAATCATGTGATTTACCGTCTTTACGACAACCAGCACAAGAATAAAGCCCACCATTAAGAAGTTATCCCGTATTTAACTATACTAGAAAAATTAAAACAAATAGTTAATAATTTTATTATATAACAAAGATATTTTCTGGGTGTAAAATGTTTAGATGACAAACAAGGAAGAAGACAAAATACCAGATCCTCTGGAGAATTTTAAAGAACTGTTTAATTTTATTATCAGTGTTATTTTAAAATCTATTCAAACATTATTTCCCATTATCACCATTGGCTTTCTTGCAATTGTTTTTCTTTTATATCTTTTATTTAAACTTTTGGGAATATCTTGATTATTATCCAGTCAAACCCGCTGTATTATTTGAAAGTTATCGACGGTTTCTTTATAATCAATGCTATAAATCCATGGCAAAAATACTTTTTTTTGGTTATGGGGCCAACAAAGACGTAAATCGGTTAAAAGAAATATTAGGGAA
>PFTH01000156.1:0-11509 GCA_002789465.1 Candidatus Roizmanbacteria bacterium CG_4_9_14_0_8_um_filter_34_12
CCCTTAACTATTAGCCCCTTAATCCCTTAACCCCTTTTCTTAAAAAGATGGTGTGGCCACAAAATTAATCACAGCCTGATAACTTCCAGCCGCTTGAATTGGTGATATATTAGCCTTAAAAGTAATTGTCGCCTCATGAGTAATATCCCGTGGAGTACCGGTTGGATTTGGGACAATGGTTGGATTTGGTGTTGGAGTAATGTTTAGTGTAACATTGCTGCTTGTCATAATTATTTCAGGATCCTCGGTTGCACTGCGATCGGGAAACGGACGAAAATAGGTGAGACCTCCAAAATCAACCGGAATATCTTCACCATCCATATTATATCCAAAACCATAACTTGAAGGAGAACTCCAAATATTAGCAGATGATTTTGAACATGATGTTCCACTATCACAGGTGGTGTTAGGAATGGTATAACCGTTTGAAAGTTCTTTTAATAATGTTTCCTCGATTGCTGTAACTGTATATTGTCCGGCTGCGCCAAAAGAGACTCGTATTACTGCGTTGTCAGTTTTGGGAGTATTTGGAAGTAATGTTCCCAAGTTAATATTGGTTTTTGAGATATAAAAAGTAAAGGGGATAACCGAACGAATATATTGAAAACCAGCCTTGACAATATACCCGCTTGAATGAAATTCATTGGCCGCCAGTTGTCCGAGTGTTGTGTCAACTGAGTAATGATCAGACGCCTGTTTTTTTCCGCCAATATTAATGTTTGGTGCCTGAATTGTATATTGCGGGGAGTTGAGGTTGACAGCGAAGACAGAAGAATTATGAATCAAGAAAATAGAAATAAGAATTATGATTAGTAAAATTTGTTTCAGTTTCATAAAATAAGTATCAATATGTATAAAAATAATGTCATTGCGAATCCTCGCTCAAGTGGAGGAAGTTATAATCCCGAGTATAGTTCGAGGGACAATCCTGTTAATATAAAATATCCTATTGGTATCGGGACCGCCACACTCCCAGATACCATTCGGCATCTGGTTCGTTCGCGATGACAACAACAAACATTAATTGTTTTCAAACTTTTCAATCAATCTCTCCATCTTCTCCGTATTACGTTTGATTTCATGCAGTTCGTGATCTCCCATGAAGCTTTCGATTGCCGACTTAATATTTTTCAGATGATTTTTTAGCATTAAAGATAAAAACAAAAATGTATCCTCCTGTTTTTGATTTATTTTTCCCTCTAAATTCTTAATTCTCAATTCATCATTCTTAATTCTGACGTATTCTTGTCCCAGTAAAAGCGCAAACGGTGTTAAAAAAGCAAGAGAAAAAACCGGAATTAAAGTGCCAACTTCTTGATTTGGAGGAATGGAGAACATAAAGCCGATCATAAGCGTGAAAGAAACAGTAATAGCAATGATTGGTTCCATTAGTAAAGCTAAAGCAAATAAAAGAAAATATATTAAGAAAAAAAAAGGCGAGCTGGTATTACCGGTAGTACTTACAATAAGAAGGATTACGAGTGTAAAAATCACCGATTCAAGCAAACGACCGGCTTGATTAATCAAACGACGGGAAAAAAACATGATAATAAATAAGACAGCGCTGATTTGAAGATCATATTGGGCAAGATTAGTTTTTGGGAAAAGAAAAGCAATGGCGATGGTAATGATTAAAACAATTGAGTGGATTACGGGCTTGGACATAAATTCAGTATAGACTAAATCTAAAATAAATGTCAAAACTCAAATGTCAAATAACAAATCAATATCAAAATTCAAATGATAAAACTAAATCCATCGTAAATCTTAAATCATAAATCGAATATAATTATATTTCCTCAATCTCTTAGTTTTTTTGTGTTACAATATAAACTACCTTATTCTTATGGCAAATAATATCCCAAAAATTCAGGCACCGGTGTTTCGGGATGTGATTGAGGAGTTGAAAAAGGTAACCTGGCCAACAAAACAACAAACAATCAGACTAACATCAGTCGTGATTATCATCTCCTTGATTATCGGATTATATATCGGTATAATTGACGTTTTACTAACCAAAGGATTGGAGTTTTTTACGAAAATAAGATAAGATAGTAAATTCAAATGACAAAATCCAAAGAGTCAAATCAAGTCCAAATGACAAAGATACAAAACTACAGATTTATGATAGGATTTAGTTTTGAGATTTGAATTTTGATATTTGTTATTGATTTGTAATTTGGTATTTGGATTTTGAAATTAGTATTTTAGATGATATAGATGTCTTCACAACAAATTGCACAAGAAAAACAAGAGATTGAAAAAATGCAGGATGCACCACAAATTGAGACGTCGGCAAAATGGTATGTGATTCATACACAAACCGGATATGAAAATAAGGTTAAGCAAGCGCTTGAACAGCGAATAATCAGTTTAAGTGTGGAGGATAAGATTTTTTCGGTAGTGATTCCAATTCGCGAGATTATCGTTGTTAAAAAAGGAAAGAAAAGTAAATCAACTGAAAAGGTTTTTCCAGGTTATGTTCTAATAAAAATGATTCTTGATGACAATTCTTGGTTGGTGGTGCGCACAACCGAAGGTGTGACGGGTTTTGTTGGCGCCGGTCTTAGGCCAACTCCAATATCTGAAAAAGAAGTGCAGGCAATCATGAAGTTTGTGCAACAAGAACAACCGAAGTTTAAAACAAAGTTCTCAATTGGTGAAGCAGTTAAGATCACCGAAGGACCGTTTGCTGACTTTTTGGGAAGCATTGAATCAATTGACGATGAACGCGGGAAGGTTAAGGTTTTAGTTTCAATATTCGATCGAGAAACACCGGTGGAACTGGATTTTTTGCAAGTGGCGAAACTTTAATTATTATAATGATTATAACCGTTATAACAATTATATTATGAAGAAAATCAAAACACTTATTAAACTAAATTTGCCTGCTGGCGAGGCGACACCAGCACCACCGGTTGGACCGGCTCTGGGTCAACACGGCGTGCCAATTATGGAGTTTATTAAAGAATATAATGCACGAACCACTAAACAAAAAGGGCAAATCATTCCGGCTGTAATTACGGTTTTTGAAGATCGAACATTTACATTCATCACCAAACTTCCACCGGTTACAGCTTTGATTAAAAAAGCGCTAAATTTAACAAAAGGTTCAGGTAAACCAAATACGGAAAAAGTGGGGAAACTAACAGTAGCACAAATTGAAACCATTGCTAAAGAGAAATTGGCAGATTTGAATACAGATAACTTACCAGCAGCGATGAATATTGTTCGAGGAACTGCAAGAAGTATGGGAGTGGAAACGGAAGGATGATACGAATAAAACAACTTATGCGAATGATGCAAATATACGAATAATTCGCGTATGCGCGGCATTCGAATTAATCATTTAATATTCGTATCACATAAAATTATGGGAAAAGTAAAGCCGAGAATTCTTGGTTTGGAGGATGTAGAAAAAAAACAAAAACAAGAACAAAAACAAAAAGCCAGTGAGAAAAAATTGAATAAACAAAAAAAATCTCCTGTAGGGGTCGGGCTTGACCGACCCGTTTCAGTTGGGCGCGACCAATCCGTTTCGATCGAACATGCCCAACCTATGTCCGACACCGCGCCAAAAAAAGAAAAGAAACAACCCACCAAAAAAAAGACTGTACGTCGACGTGGAGAAAAGTATCAAAAAGTTAAGCAAATGGTTGATAAAAATAAACGATATTCTTTAAAAGAAGCATCTGCATTAATCAAAAAACTTAAAACAGCAAAGTTTGATGAAGCAGTTGAGTTGCATTTAAACGTGGAAAAAGTTGGATTGAAAGGTGAGATTGATCTTCCTTACTCAACCGGAAAAATAATTAAAGTGGCTGTTGTAGATGACGCTTTATTGGCAAAAATTGAAGCTGGTAAGTTGGATTTTGATATTTTGGTTTCGCATCCTTCCTTTATGCCAAAACTGGCAAGGTTTGCAAAGATTTTAGGTCCAAAAGGTTTGATGCCTAATCCCAAGAACGGAACGATTTCAACCACACCTGAAGAAGTGGTAAAAAAGTTTGCAAAAGGAGTTTTGCGTTGGAAAACAGAACCAAAGTTTCCATTAATTCATCAAATGATTGGTCGGGTTTCTTTAAGTGAAAAACAAATTGAGGAAAATGCTGCGGCTTTTTTAAGTGCTGTTGGTAAACAAAAAATTCAAAAAGTAGTGATTAAACTCACGATGAGCCCGGGAATTAAGATAGACCTAGAAAAATTAGGTTAGGAAATTCCAATTTCAAAATTCAAATAACAAATCAAATCCAAAATTCAAAACTCAAAAGTTCAAATAAGATCATAAATCTAGAGTTTTGCATTTTTGTTATTTGAGCTTGATTTGAATCTTTGAATTTTGTTATTTGAATTTAAATCTTAAACCTCTTCTTTGCAAGTGAGACGATTATGTTAGTGGCGTCCTCAAGATCCATATCTTTTCCTGTACGTATAACTAAATCATAGTGATGAGCTTTACGGACATTGTGCTTAAACAATGTTTTTGTGAATTCCTCACGGTTTTTATCAGACTCTTCAATATCAGTGATTGCTTGTTTTTTAGTCATTTTTTCATACTCCATCATCCATTTTATTCGTTGATCCATCGAGCAAATAATTCTCACTTTCAAAGCTGATGGTGAGAGAAAATTAACACCACGTCCCACAATTACAGCATACCCACGGTTGCCAATGGTAGAAAGAATTTTTAATAAATGTTTGTAATATGAATTCAAAGTAAGGTAATTTTTACCAAGTGTATCGGCAATGACTTTGTTAACTAATCGATAACGTTTTTCGTCAACTTCATTAATTAATTCTTTTTCTAAATGGGTTTCTTTAGCAATCTCATTAATAATTTCTTTATGATATATTCGCCATGGTTGACCGAGCTTTTTAACAATCATGTTGGCAATAACTTTTCCGCCTGATCCGCGCTCACGAGAAATCGTGATGATAGGAAGAGGTTGATTAAAAGTCTTAAATACTACAGGTAGTTTGGGTTGAAAGCGAAAACAGTTTTTTGAAATAAGCTGAAATAGCTTTTTCATAAAACAGTATATAATGATTATAATTGTTATAAATTTTATAATAGTTTAAAGAAAATGCAAGATCAACATAGTCAGTTTTGGCAGTATCTTTCTCAAACTCAAAGGGATTTGATTTTAGAAGGTAAGTATCTAATGGATGATATTATTTGTGATCACGCATACCAGTTTAAAGATTACTCTTTTTTAATTTTTCCATTTGCCAAAGCTTATGAGGGATTTTTAAAGCAAATATTTAAAGATGCCAAGCTAATTACTCATCTTGATTATATTTCTGATCACCTACGTTTGGGTAAGTTGATGTCACCGAATCTGGCTGATAGGATAGGGGATAAGTCTTTGTACTTTAAATTAGTTAACATCTATGATATTGAATTTGCAGAGAAAATATGGCAGACTTGGAATTTGGGACGAAATCAAATTCTGCACTATTTTCCGCATAATTTAAAGGCGGTTAGTTTTAGTGAAGCGCAAGAGATTGTTGATAATATATTGAAGACAATGGAGATGACGTATGAGAAGTTAAACCCAAATGTCAAACAAATAATCAATAATTAATAAACAATAAATTATCAATTATTAATTTTCAAATGATCATTTTCTTTTATTTGTTTTTTATTGATTGATAATTGATTATTGAACATTGATCATTAAATCGTTTTACTGTAAAGTTGGTCTGTTATTTGTCTTTTGTCATTTGTAATTATTTATTATGATTGGTCTAACATCTATCCAAGTTTCCGAACTTCTAAAGCAATATGGCTTAAATTCCATTAAAGAGGAAAAGAAAAAGCTATTAGTCATTAAATTTATTGAACAGTTTAATAACTTCTTAACGATTCTTCTATTTATTGCTGCGGGTCTTTCATTTTTAATTGGAGAAAAGATTGACGGCGGACTAATTTTGGCAATTGTAATTTTGAATGGCATTTTTGGTGTTTATCAAGAGTTTCAAGCAGAAGAATCTTTAGCAGTATTAAAAAAAATAACAGTGACAAAAGTACGGGTGATTCGTGATGGAAAAGAGCAGGAGATAGACAGTATTTACTTAGTTCCAGGAGATTTGGTAAAAATTGAGGAAGGAACGAAAATATCTGCGGACGGAAAACTGCTTGAAGTGGTTAATCTGGAAATTAATGAATCAATTTTAACCGGCGAGTCTTTAGCTATAACCAAAAGAATTAAAGATGATTTGTTTTCAGGAACAATTGTTTCACGCGGACGCGGGATATATCAGGTAACCTTAATTGGTATGCAAACACGTTTTGGCAAAATTGCAGCTTCACTTAGTGGAATAAAAGATATTAAAACACCACTACAAAAAAAACTTGAAGATTTGACAAAATTAGTTGGAATCATAGGTGTTGTTGCTTCAGTGTTTGTTTTTGTGATATCAGTTTTACAGGGTTCAGCATATTTTCCGGCATTTTTACTGGCAATTTCACTGGCTGTGGCAGTTGTCCCGGAAGGATTACCGGCAGTGATGACAATAACATTGGCAATTGGTGTCAAGGTGATGGCAGATAAACGTTCAATTATTCGTAAACTTTCGGCAATTGAAGCACTTGGAAGTGTGACGTTAATTGCCACTGATAAAACCGGAACCTTAACAACCAATAAAATGAAGGTAAAAGAAATCTATGTTGATGATCAGATTTATGAAGAAACAAACTTTCCGCGTTTGGAAAACCACCCATTTAGATTAATGGTAGAAAACGGAGTGTTGTGCTCAACTGCATCACTTGTTTACGTGCATGATCACGGAAGGTGGGATGTTTTGGGAGATCCAACCGAAGGTGCACTGTTATTTTTGTCGCAAGCAGTTGGACTATCACCGGAGGAAATGCGAAAAGAATGGAAAATTATTGATGAAGTACCATTTGACAGCGTGTCGAAAACAATGACCGTTTTGGTTCGATCTGTAGGGGTCGATCGTGATCGACCCACCTCAATCGGGCTTGACCGACCCGTTTCCATCGAGCGTGACCAACCCATTATTATCAATCGTGACCGACCCATTTTATTTATCAAAGGTGCGCCAGAGGCAATTTTAGAGCGTGTGTCATTTATTCAAAAAGGAAACCAGATTGAAAAATTAACATCAGAACATCGGGCAAAAATTGAAAAGCAAATGCAGATGTGGACGAGAAAGGGTTTGCGTGTATTAGGATTCTCCTATAATAACCAATTATCAATGAACAATGATCAATCAATTATTAATAATTCAATGATCAATGAAAATTCAATAAAAATTGAAAAATTGGAAATTGATCATTCTTCAATTTTCTTGGGTTTAGTTGCCATTCACGACGCACCCCGTCCGGAAATAAATGATGCGGTGGCACGGGCAAAACAAGCTGGAGTTAAAGTGGTAATGATAACAGGTGACAATGAACAAACTGCTGAAGCTATTGGCGTCACCGCGGGAATTATCGATAATAATGAAGATATTATCACAGGAAAACAGTTGGATGAATATTCAGATGAGGAGTTGATGAAAATTTTGCCACAAACACGAATTTTTGCTCGAACCACTCCTTTTCAAAAACATCGGATTGTCCAGTTGTATCAAAAACTTGGAGAAATTGTAGTGGTAACTGGTGATGGTGTGAATGATGCTATTGCTCTAAAGCAAGCAGATATTGGTGTTGCCATGGGATTGGTTGGAACTGATGTGGCGCGTGAAACTGCAGACATGGTGATTACTGATGATAATTTTGCTTCGATTGTTAACGCGATTGATGAAGGAAGAAATATCATTAAAAACTTAAAAAATGCGATTAAATATTTACTTGCATGTAATTTATCTGAAGCAATCTCCTTAATTATGGGATTATTTTTAGGAATCCCACATTTATTTTATCCAATTCAACTTTTATATATCAATCTTGTTACCGATGGCTTGCCAGCACTGGCTTTGGCCTTTTCACCGCGAGATCATCACCAAATGCAGCGTCCACCGGATAAAGAACTGAGTTTACTTCGATTTGCAGAAAAAGAATATATTGCGATTGTGGGCATAATTACAGCAGTTTTAGTTTTATTAGCGTATTTTATTTTTAGTTGGTTGTTTCCAAAAACTGGACAAACAGCGGCGTTTACGGTTTTAACTTTGATTCAATCATATATTTATATTGATCTATGGTTAAGTCATCAGTCACTGCATAAAAACCTTCATCTTCTTAAATCAAAGTTATTTGCAATGGTATTTTTTGTACCTTTTATCTTGCAGTTTTTTATTGTTAAATCAATCTTGATTAGCCGTTTTTTTAAAGTTGAACTACTTTCAATCTGGCAGTTTATTATGCTCTCTGTTTTTTCCGGATTTGTTTGGATTGGCATCAAACTCACCAAAAAAGCCGTTCATGTGACTGCGTGATTAAAACTGAGACACGCGATTTGATAAAAATCTATACCAAGAAATTGTCATTGCGAGTCTCGAATTAGTCGGGGGTGGTAATTCCGTTACCAATAGGACAAATATTAATACTAATTTAAGAATCTCTTTGAAGTGGAAATAGTTTTTCTTTAGGTGGGTCAGAGAATCTTTTTTCTGATTCTACCATAATTCTTGTTGCTAATTCAGCGTCTCCATGAAGAGATGCGAATATCGATAGTATCGTGACGAGAGTTCTGTGTATTTGTGAACCCAACGAAATATCTTCAGCCTGATATTTATTTAAATCGTTAGAACAAGTTTTAATGAATCGAACGCCGGTAGTTTCACTAAGCTCTCTTATTCTTCGTGCCATAATATTTCTTATTGCTTGGTTTCCGGCTGAAGTAAGAAAATCTTTTGCGTCGACTAATACTTGGAGTTTATTTTGTGATCGAAGTGCGTCATTAACCATTCTTAATGCTTGGTAAAAATCAACATCGGGAGGAGCTTTCAGATAACATCTTGTTTTCAGCGCTCCTCCAATCTGCTGCAATTGGGCACAACACAATTGTTTTATGCAGTTTTCGACTTCCATTAGTATTCCCGATTCGTGTAATCCAAAATCACTTGCTAAGGCGACTGCTTTTGCTAGTAAGGATGATAAAAAATAGCTACTATCGGCTACGGTATTTTTAATAAAAGGAAGAACTATATTACTAAGTAGTTGTCTTGCTTGGATGCGTCCTTGCTCCATATCGGGTGCATAGTAAACTGTCTCAGTTAATATTTCGGCAATTGTAATTTTTCTTACAATATCATCTTCTTCGCTTATGATTTTAGGATCGGGTTTTTTTAAGAATGCGGACATCAGCGCATTATATGCTTTAGGGTTAGTTGCGATTACATCAGCTCCATATGAAACAATATTATCCAATAACCAAGATTCCTCTTCATAACGTCTCAATTGGTAATCACAGTCTTCATATTTGAAAGTTGTTGAACCTATCTGTGAAGTAGCAATTAAAACAAGTGTTTGTCTTAATTCATTGTTTGGACTTAGTAGAGCACAGACCTGTCCAGGGAGTAATTTTCTTTGAGTTGGATTTTTAGAATCTTCTAATAAGCGATTTAAATTTTCAGGAATAGCTATTTCTCGACTTTCTGGATACCATTGTAACTCTGATAAATAATTCCATTCAGCTCTTTGCTTCGTATGATTTGGTATACCCATTATAGAATCTAGTCCGGGCTTTGATAAATCATCCGGAAGAGGCTCTTCAGACTGAGCACAAGCAACGATAAATAACGATTCGAAAGATGTTGGATATCTTTCAATAAGAAAACCCATATTAAGAACTTCAGCAGACTTGATTTGTGTATCACGAGGGAGTGTTGCAAGTAATTGATTAGCTTTGTTTAAGAATTGAGAAGTTTTATCATCTTGTTTTAACCATCCAAGATAATTTAGATTTATTTGACTTACTTCTTTAGCCATTCTCGAATTTTAGCCTACTTAGATAATATATTCTTGACCTATAATTTGCCAAATTAGGACAGTTTTAGTATAATATGGACATTCATTTTGACAATTTGGACATTTATGAACATAACTTATATTTTTCCACCATTAACAGAACAGCAACCGAAAATTGATTGGGTAATAAAGCAAAAAGGTAAAAGCATCTTAACATATCAAGTTGACTGTCGTTTGCTTGATCATGTTTCCGTGAGTAATTTTTTTGAATTATTTCTCTCGGTCTGTAATAACAGAAAAAGCAAGATGGGTCAAGTTGGAAATTGTGTAACGAAAATTAATACATTACTCAACCATAAGAAACAACCAATTTTAATTATCATAAAAAATATCCAGTATTTATTACCTCTTCTTGGTTCGATTTTGCTTAAGCTAATGGTTATTAAAGAAAATAGCCATAATATAATTAGTTATCTTTTCACAACCACTGATTGTCTGTATTCAGACAGGATTTATGAACAGTTAAAAGCTTTGCCGTTAATTCTTGATAAGGTTCAGTATTTTGGTTATAAAAAATTTGACTATAATTTGCGTGAATCAGAAATTATTTGGAATAGCTTATCTGAAATTCAGCGTCGTTTGATCCGACGTATATTGATTGGTGAAACAGTTCGAAAAGAAGAGTTTGCCGCGGACATTGATTATTTAATCAAGACAGGAATTATTTCTAATAAAAAACAAACGTATACTATTAATTTACCATTATTAACTAATATCTTACTTAAATCATCCACCCAGTCGTTAAAACTACATAATCATACAGTCTGGAGTGGAGAAGAGCTGATGACTGCAAAATTCAGTGCAAAACAAAATCACATTTTACGACTTTTACTTGAAAATGTAGGAAAAGTTGTCAGTCAAGATCAAATCGCAGATAATTTATGGGATACGAAAGATAGCGAAAATAAATTTTCAGTTTGGGCAATTGACAAGTTCATTCAACGTTTGCGACTACGGATGAAACAAAATTTAATTGCAGATAAAATTATTGCAATAAAAACAAAGGGTTATTGTTATCAAAACACTACTCACTGTATTCGAACGGAAGAATTAATAATAAAAGATGGATTGAAATTTATATTGATGGAAAATAACAAAGATAATGTTTATTTTTATAATAAAGCATTTCAGAAAAAACAACTAAGAAAAGTGTTGTGGCAATCAACCCCAAAAACAGACAAAGAAATAATCGACTGGTTAAAAGAAGTGACTACGGCTGAATCGCATTATTATTTTTCAATCTGGAAAAACAAGAAGATGATTGGTCATGTTGGCCTAGATAGGATTAATTGTTTAAACCAATCAGCGCGAATGGGATTTTTCTTGGATAATCCAAAACTTTGGGATAAATTTGGAAAAACGATTTTTTCTGTGATGATTAATGAGGCCAAAAATCGCTTTCATTTACAATTTCTTAGCGCTGACGTGGCCGGAGATGAACCAACTCAAATTCGTATTCTTGAACAGCTAGGATTTAAAAAAGACTTGGTTAAAAAAAGCCTTCTTACGCTGGAATTATTCTAACCAAAAATTCGGCAACCGGGCAGGTTGCTAACGGGTTGATATAAG
>PFTH01000156.1:11602-13888 GCA_002789465.1 Candidatus Roizmanbacteria bacterium CG_4_9_14_0_8_um_filter_34_12
CAAAATTCAAAAATGAGGATGCGGAAAGAGAATCTTGGAGTACTCATGATACAACTGAATATGTTGACTGGTCTAAAGCTAAATTGGTATGTTTTCCCAATCTTAAATTATCAACTGAAACGATTAGCCTAAGATTGCCTGCTTCGCTTTTAGATGCGGTCAAACAACTGGCTAACAAACGCGATGTGCCCTATCAATCACTAATGAAGATTTTCATTGCCGAAAGACTAAAACAAGAAACTTACATGAATATTTGATCAGTTAGCTTTCTTAAAAAATCGTTTTCTTAAAAAAAGGAAAATAAGCAAAACCGGAATCCAAATCGCTGCATAAACTCCAATCCAGATCAAAAATCCAATTAGCAAGCGTAGCGTTGAGATCATTGATCGCACTGCTTCTTTCAAAATCTGTTCCGGTCTCCAGGAATCAAGCGGAGCATAGGGGAGTGAAAGTTCATCGGTTGATAGGTAAACGGTAATTTTGGCCAAGTTGACGTTTTCTGCCAAGTATTTTTTTTGTCCAATTTGGGTATCGATTTGATCTTGAATATTTAAAATTTCCCGCTGAACATTTAGAATATCTTCAATGGTTATTGCTTTATTAAGCATGTCTTCAAAGATAGTTTTTGTTTTATTTAAAGTAGCCAATCGTGTTTCAATATCAGTGTATTGATTGGTAACATCTTCACCTGTTAAATTTTCTGTCACCACCTTAACTGAAAGTGATTTAAAAAACTTTAGAGCTGCTTCTAATTGTTTATTTGGTATACGGACAGTAAGTGAGGCATTGGCGTTTTCATGCGGATTATTAATTGAAGAATTGATCATAAATCCACCCAGCTCTTGAGCTTTTTTCAAAATTTGACGGTGAGTATCTTCAACTTTTTTCACCACCAGTGATAAATATGAATCAGCCACAACCATTCTGTCAGACGTAGGAGCGCCTGTTTTGGAATAAGAAGCTGATGGAGGAACAACTGACTTTGACATCATTGTTCCATCTTGAGTAGAGCCAATGCTTTTTGCACTATAATCTGTACCGATAAAATTTGATGAACGCATTAGATAGTTTGGAGTTGATTGTTTGATAAGAAGATAAAATATGAAAATAACAAGAACGAATGTGAGCTTATGACTTTTTATCCAACCTACGACTTTAGACATGCAATAATAGTAGAAATTTTCTATAGGAATGTCAAACGAGATTTTATGACCAAAATTCGGCAACCGGGCAGGTTGCTTAGTGGGTTGGCAGAAGGGGCTAAAAAAGATCAATTTGGCGATTTTGTATAAACTATTCTTTAACTATAATATTAATAAATAAAATATTGTAAAATATAGTTATGGTTTTAATGTGGGACTATGACATTAATGAGTTAAAGAAAACCGAAGCCGGACGGATCAAAATCCTGGAACGGATGATTAACTATGGTCCGGGCAAGGGAGAAAAAATTTCTCTGTCACAAGTGAAGAAAAATTGGGACAGATTAGATCTCTATCCTTCGAACAAACGTTTGTTAGAATTATTAATATGGGGCAAAGTAAAATCATTACCACCGAGCAAGCCAGTGTTCTCGATCAAATAAGACAAAATAACTACCTGTGTACTAATTTTTATTTTACCGGAGGCACGGCTTTAAGCGAATACTATCTTCAGCATCGTTATTCAGAAGACTTGGATTTTTTTACGGAAAAACCATATGAACAGAAATTGATTATCGACTTCATCAGTAATTTATGCAAGCAAAATCAATGGACTTATGAACTCAAAACGGTTGAAATGCTAATGACGTTTTATCTGCATATTGGGACAATAACACTTAAAGTTGATTTTTCTCATTATCCGCATCAACGCGTAGAAAAAAAATATATTGATCATGGTTTGGCAATTGATAGCTTGACTGATATTGGCATTAACAAACTAACAACTATTTTTCAACGCACTCAAGTGAAAGATTTTGTTGACTGTTATTTTTTATTCAAAAAACTGAACTTGTGGGATCTGATTTATGGGGCAGAAGTGAAATTCAGACAAAAGATTGAACCATGGTTATTGGCCACAGAACTAATGAATGTTGATAAATTTACAGAGATGCCACGGATGATTAGATCATTAACATTGATGCAATTAAAAACCAACTTTCATCAATTAGCCGATCGTTTTGCTAAACCAAAAACAAAAAGGTAAAGATTTTCGTGGAGGAATAATATACCCAGTATTAACCAAACGAATAATCGGACTGAACTGAGGCTAAATTGATTTTGAGGCTAACTTATCGTGATTTCA
>PFTH01000075.1 GCA_002789465.1 Candidatus Roizmanbacteria bacterium CG_4_9_14_0_8_um_filter_34_12
GGATATAACTCGTTAACTCGTTAACTCTTGAACCCTTTAACTCTTTAATTCCTACACTTATTAAAACTGCCATTATTGGTAATAAATATATAAACCGAAAATACTGCAACATTGGCGTTACAAATGAAATTACCAAACCAATAATTATTGGAAATATCAATAACCAACCTAACATGCGGTTTCTAATTACACCCCTAAAAACAAAAAAACTTATTATTATAGCCCAAATTCCGGACAATACATAATAAACTATTTTCGGAAAAAAACTGATTCTCCCTGATGTAAACTTCAAAGAAATTAATAATAAATTCTTCAAATCAGCTTTACCTAAAACTGATTTCCAATTAGAAACCACATTCAACATTGACTTTGCATTATCCAGTTGATGAATGAGTAGGGGAGTCAATAATAATAAAATTAGAAATAAAAAAATAATGAAATAAAAAGCAGTTTGATAATTTTTTTTAAATAGAAAATAAATAATTAAAGTAGTTATTAATAACACCGAACCATAAAACGTAAAAACCGACAAAAAAACTAAGGTTCCAACAATCAAATAACTTTTGACTTTTGAATTATACTTTTGCCTGCCCGCCGTAGTCCCGCTCAGCGGGACGAAGGAGGGATTTTTGACTTTTGATTTTTGATTTTGGCTATAAGATAAATTGTCTATTACTAATAGTAAATATATTAATATAGTTAAAAATAGAGTTACCAACGAATACATCCTTGCTTCCTGTGAATAATAAATTGCCAACGGATTAAAAAGATAATATGCAGTTGCCCAAAATCCAGTTTCCGCATTGGAAACTTTCTTACCTGTTAAATAAACAACATACCCGGTTAATATTGATGCAATCACTGACGGCAAACGAATCGCAATTTCTGAAAATCCAAAAATTCCTGTCCAAAATTTCAAGAAAAAATAATATCCTGGCGGATGAAAGTCAAACGGTGAGAATTTAAATAAAATCTCCCCATAAGTTAAATGTTTCACTACCATCACGCTCGTTGCTTCATCCAACCACAACGATTGGTTTATTGCAATCAGTCGAATTAAAAACGCCAATAGGAATAAAATTCCTAATTTTATTTTCATATCCTTATTATACTCATCCTCATCAATGTTATTCATTATTCGTTTATTTATTTTTTAAATTGATTATTGAAAATTGAATAAAAATTGAAAATTTCAAATTAAAAATTATCATTTCCTCCGGCCTCCTAATTCATAACTCCTAACTTTTATGTTAAAATATTAATTCATGATCATCAGCATATTTTCCTTTCTCAACCGACCTACTAGTCGTAATGTCATTATAAACACCATTGGAAACTATCTTAATGTTTTTTTCACGGCTTTTTTTGCACTACTTCTAGTCCGCATCATGTCACCCGCACAGTACGGAGTTTTGAGCGTTCTTTTGGGAATCGCCTATGTTTTGGCTAATCTTCTGGACTTTGGCACCACTGCTAATATTTATTCTTTCCTTCCTGTGCTTTTAGAAAAACCTACCGCACAAATTCATCGTTTTATCAAAACCACTTTTTATTATCAATCATTATTCTCGTCGGTTGTTATTGCAGTTTTATTTATCACCTTTCCCTGGTTGGATAAAAACTTTTTCAAAACACAAGCGCCGCTTTGGGAACTATATTTAACCGCCATAATGGTGATGTTTTTAATCTGGCAAAATACCGGTCTAAACATGCTCTTTGCAGCTAAAAAATTTCTTAAGGCAAATATTTATTTGAACACTGCCAACTTCATCAAAACCGTAATTATTTTTTTGGTCGCATTGTCAGGAAATATTTCGACCGGAGCTATCTTGCTAGTTTTTGGTGTTGTTGGCCCAGTGATTTTTTTCACATTTTTATTCTTGGAAAAAAAGCCATTGGTTTTAACTGTTCTGCAGTCTGAAGTTAAAAAAGAAGAATTTCGTTTCGGATATACCTTAACCTATTTTATCGCATCTCAGTTTTATAATTTGTCCCTACGTATGGACTTGTTTCTACTTTCATATTTTCGTACCAAAACAGAGGTTGGCTACTATGGTCTTGCGCAAAAAATTATCCTAACTGTGATGTCCACCATCACTAGCATCACACAGGTTTTGTCACCAATGTTCTCAAGCGCCAAAACCAAAAAGGACGTACTTCATCTTTTCAAAACCAGTTTACTCTATCTTCTTCTTCCTTGCGGTCTTTTTGTGGCACTGTTTATTCTTCCAAGCCAAGTCTATGATTTGTTTTTTACCTTAAAATACGCTCAAACTGCCACAATTGCAAAAATGTTAAGCTTGCCATATATCTTATTTACCCTACTTAATATTCCACTTTTATTTTTGCTCTATACTGTCAAAAAACCGTTGCCAATTCTCATTACAAATATTGTTGTTTTTATTATTATCACTTGTGGAAACTTCTTTTTGATCCCAATTTACGGAGTAAAATCACCGCCAATTATATTCTCCATTGCCCTTGTTTTTGCAGGCATAGTTTTGTCACTAACCAGTTTTCAATATTATTGCCAACTGAAAACCACCAAATAAGAAGATTACTCTGAAGGTTTGCCAATACGCGTAGTAATTTGATTAAAACCATTTTTTGTTTGACTTGTAATGCCAAGTGTTGAGCCAATTGTTCGCGCATAAATTTGAGAAATCGCCAATCCACAATGTTGTATTCCATCTGAATCTACTGGAACAGGAAATATTCGTTCAGGATTTAAAACGGGCGTAAACAAGTTACATGCAGGATTAATTACGGAAATACCGTTCATATCCACGCTAACAAATACACCAACTGGAGTTGTTTTCCCAGCGTCTGTATGGGAATATT
>PFTH01000188.1 GCA_002789465.1 Candidatus Roizmanbacteria bacterium CG_4_9_14_0_8_um_filter_34_12
AAATTATTCTTGGCAAAGAAAAATTCTTTCCGACGGTTATTATATTTTGGTCAAATTACTGTTTGGTATCAAAATAAAAGACACTCAAGCCGGTATTAAGATTTTTAGGAAAAGAGTATTAGAGCAAACATTACCAAGATTGGTGGAGAAAAAATTTGCCGGAGATTTAGAAATGTTGGTGGTTGCCAAAACCCTGGGTTATAATAAGATTTTTGAAGCTCCGATCAAACTAACCTATAATCTCAGCGAAGGTTCCAGCACTGCTGCCACCTTTTCTTCGATTTATCACATTTTGTTTGACACACTGGCAATCTGGTACCGCAAAAACATCCTAAGATATTACGACGCAAAAAAGTAATTGATAATTGATCATTGAAAATTAAAAATTGAAACTTGTTTGATAATTGGTTATTGAAAATTAAAGATTATTTCCTCCAAATAACTATTAGCTAATATCTAATAACTCTTATAATTCGCATATTCGCTGCATTCGTATAACCTATATTCATTCGTATCTCATTTGCATATTCGCATCAGGTACTATTCAGCACCTGATTTCATCAGACACCAGTCGGCGCCTGACTTTGTTGTTTTGTATTGTTCGTATCATATTTACGATTTATGTTAAAATATTCATACTGAAAAACTTTAATTAATATTTGTTTTTTAGTATCTATATGACAAATAAGGATCAGTTTTTCAAGGTCTATAGCAATCTTCCCATTAATCTCCGTCAAGAGATTATTTTAGTACTGCCGGAAGTTGGCCCGATCACATGGCAAGTGAGTTATTTGGAAATCAGTAGTGACACCAAACTTGGTCAAACAATTCTTGAAAAATTAACAGAGTTAAAATTTATTTAAAACAATGCTATGACAAAAAATGATCATATTCAAGCATTAGTAATCGCACGCTTGGAAACAATGCCGGAAAATCTCGCCATTTCCATTGGAAAAGATGGGAATTTCAACAAAAAAGATTTAATTAAACATGTTAAAAAAGCCGATGCAATCGGTAAAAAAATGGTCAAAGTTGAACTCAACTATCTTCGTTCTTTAAAAACCATTACTCAATCTGCCATAAATAATGCATAAGCCCACCATCCTTATCACCACTCCAAGCCATGATGACACCACTCGTTATCTTTCTGCCTGGGCAAAGTCAATTATCAAGTTAGCAAAGGTTAAGAAAAATAATGTAGTTGTCTTAAAAAATAGACAAGTTAATCTCAAAAACTTCACAAGCGCTGTAGAGAAAACTCAACCTTCTTTTATTTTTTTTAATGGTCATGGAAACAAAACCACTGTCACTGGCCACAACAACGAACCACTGGTTGATGCAGATATTAACGTTGAGATCTTAAAAGATAAAGTTGTCTATGCGCTTTCTTGCCAGTCAGCTAAGATGCTTGGGCCAAAAAGCATCAAACACGGAACAAAAACTTATATTGGATATACCGAAGATTTTATCTTTGTCTATGACACCAATAAAAAGAAACATCCGGAAAAAGATAAAACCGCTGGTTGTTTTCTTGAAGCAAGCAATCAAATTGCTGTATCACTTCTTGAAGGAAAAACCACCGGGCAAGCATACGTTGATTCACAAAATGCTTTTCGCAGCAACATAAAACAGCTGCTCACAAGCGATAGTCAATCACAAGATTCATCCATGGTGCGCTTTCTTGTTTGGGACCAACAACACCAAGTCTGTTTGGGAAACCAGGATGCTGTTATTCAATAAATTATTAACTTAATAGCCTTTAATTGTTGTAATTTTTTTATAAAAAGAAGCTCTAATTCTTATAGTGATAGATTTCTATCACCAAAAGAACTGTCATTAGTTAATTATCAAAAATGATATCTTATGAGTGATAAACCAGAACTCAACCAGTTTGGACTTGACAAAATTATAAAAAAGCTAAATTTGAACTATATGTCTTAAATATTAAGACTTACAGTTTATAATTATGGATAAAGATATAATTTTCGATCTGTATCAAAGAGAAGCTACAGTCTTCACTTAAAAAGAAGTCTCTTTATAAAAAAGCCATACCATATTAATTGAAAGATATATCAAAAATCGTACCAGAAAAAGAAAATGAACTTTATAAACTTGATGAACTTTATAACTTTAAAAACTTTATAAACTTGATAAACTTGATAAACTTGATGAACTTTATGAACTTGACGAACTTGATGAACTTTATGAACTTGACGAACGAAAAATCCGTTGTCAGGTGGGGAGGAGAAAGTTATAATTTGATTAAGTCTCTAATTACTTATGTTTAAACCATCAACAGAAAAAATTAAATTACTATCTAAAGTCTATCAAAAAAGTGTTAAACAATTAGAATCTGTGTTTAACAACACTACCTCTGTTTATATCGATTTTGCCAACGTAATTCATTGGTCAGAAAAATTAAAGTGGCACATTGATCTAAAAAGACTTAAGCAACTCCTTAATTCATTTGACACAATTAAATATGTTCACTTTTATAACGGTCTGCTTGAAAATAACAAAAACTCAGAAAATATTATTAATGAAGCCGGTAAACTTGGTTATCTCGTAACGACAAAGGCTGTTAAAAAAATGAAGTTATCAATTGATGTCAGTGGAATTCAGAAAAACTCACCTTCACTTCTACAAAAATTTATAAAAAAATCATTACTGAATAAATTTTCTATCGAAACAATTGAATATCTAAACAATGAACTTAAAGAACTAAACAACAGGGGAATAAGATTTATCGAACATTGGAAATGCAACTTTGACGTTGAACTGGGAAGAGATCTTCTTATTGATCTTGAGCATAATAAAATAAATAATTATATTCTTTGGAGTGGAGATAGTGAT
>PFTH01000141.1:0-12426 GCA_002789465.1 Candidatus Roizmanbacteria bacterium CG_4_9_14_0_8_um_filter_34_12
ATAATAAAGTTAATAATAAAGATCGAGCCATGAAAATAATTCAAGATATTGAAAAAGAAAAATATCCTTTAGGAATTATTTATCAAAATCAACAGTCTTCGTATCACGAACAATTGCCACAATTAACAAAACAAACGTTAATAAAAAATGAAAAATTTGTTGATTTTAAATTGATAGAGAGAGATTTTATATAAATTTTAAACAAGTTAGTTGAACGGATATATCAAATTGGAGAATATAAACAACTTAAATCGATTATCAATTGACAGTTAGCAATCAATTTGCTATACTGCTAATCATTATGATATTATTAGCTGGAGCAATAGAACAACCCGTATATCCTATTATTGCTGTGCGTGATGGAATTGTTTTCCCAAACACGGAAAACGTCTTAGTTTTTGGTAGAAGTAAGAGTATAACGGCAGTTGATATTGCGATGAAGAAAGATAAACGTGTCGTTCTATTAATGCAAAAGAACACAACAAGCGAAGATCCTAGACCAGAAGATCTACATCAAATTGGAGTGATAGCGGAAATTCAAAAAATTGTACCAGGTGAAAAAGGAGAAGTAAATGCTTTAGTTAAAGGTATCAAAAAAATTCGGGTGATTCAATTTACAAAGACAGAAAAAGATGGTTATTTGGAAGCGCGTATTGTTGAGGTGATAGATGATGTTCATGAAGATGAAGAGACGCAAGCGATGATCAAACACATCTCAGGACAGATTAAGAGAGCAATTAATTTTGGTAAATCAGTAGATCTTGTATTCTTAATGAATATTCTTAATTTGAATTCGGCAAATGATTTTTCATATCAAATTGCAATGGTATTGGATATAAAAGAAACTGAAAGACAGATCCTACTTGAAGAGGTTGTTCTGAAGCCCCGTTTAATTAGAGAAGTTGAATATATCAATCGTGAAGTAAAGATTTTAGAAATTGAACAGAATATATCTTCAAAGACGCAAAAGAAATTTGAAAAAGGAATGAAGGAAAATTTCTTAAGGGAAAAAATGAAAACAATTGAGGAAGAACTAGGATCAAAAAGTGATAAAAAAGATCTTGATGAATATCAGGAAAAAATAATGAAAGCAAAAATGCCAAAAGAAGTTCAAGAGAAGACCCTTAAGGAATTAAAACGCTTACAACAAATGTCACAGTTTAATCCAGAAGCTTCTTATGTTCGTACATATTTAGATTGGCTCGTTGAATTGCCCTGGAGCATATCATCAGAGAATAACATTGATTTAAAAGAGGCGCAAAAAGTGCTTGATGCAGACCACTTTGGATTAAAGAAAATTAAGGAAAGAATTCTTGAATATCTCGCAGTAATAGAGTTAAAAAGAAAAAATGAAACACGTATTTCTGATGTGGAAAGCGTACGTAATGTTAAAGATGAAAAGCAAAAAGAAGAAAAAAAAATAATCAAAAAAAAAGAACAACAACCAACGATTTTATGTTTTGTTGGACCACCAGGAGTTGGAAAAACATCATTGGGAAAATCAATAGCAAGAGCACTGGGTAGAAAATTTGTTAAGATGTCTCTTGGAGGAATACGTGACGAAGCGGAAATTCGAGGGCATCGAAGAACTTATGTTGGGGCTTTGCCAGGTCGTATAATCCAAGGAATAAAACAAGCAGGAACAAATAATCCAGTTTTTATGTTGGATGAAATTGACAAGGTTGGGCGTGATTACCGTGGAGATCCATCGTCTGCTTTGTTGGAAGCATTAGATCCAGAACAAAACAACGCATTCTCAGATCATTATTTGGAGTTGGACTTTGATCTATCCGACGTATTTTTTATAACCACAGCCAATATTTTAGATACAATTCCAGACGCTTTACTTGATCGTTTGGAAGTAATTCATTTCCCTGGTTATACAGAAGAGGAAAAATTTAATATTGCCAATAATTATTTAGAATCAAAACAAATTAAGGCTCATAGTTTATCAACTGAAAATGTTCAGATTTCTGATGAAGCACTGCGTTTGATAATCCGTCGTTATACGCGAGAAGCGGGAGTGCGAGAGCTTGAGCGTCAGATTGCAACAATCTCACGTAAAGTTGCTCGCGAAGTAGTTGAGAATAAATTTACACAAATTGCAGTTACTCCAAATGATTTGTCAAAGTATTTAGGTCCTTATAAATATTCATCACAGATGATCGAGGAAAAAGATACAATTGGGATTGCTACAGGATTAGCTTGGACTCAAGCCGGTGGAGATGTTTTGTTTATTGAAGTAGCAATTATGCCAGGTAAGGGTGGGTTAACTTTAACTGGGCATTTAGGTGACGTGATGAAAGAATCATGTCAGGCAGCATTATCTTATATTCGACCGCGTTGGCAACAGTTTGGATTAAATAAAAATTTCTTTAGTAGTATTGATATTCATGTTCATGTTCCGGAAGGTGCAGTTCCAAAAGATGGACCGTCAGCTGGTGTGACTATCGCCGTTGCCATGGTTTCGGCATTGACAAAAACTCCGGTACGGCGTGATGTTGGTATGACCGGCGAAATTACACTTCGTGGCCGGGTTTTGGAAATTGGAGGCATCAAAGAAAAAACTATTGCAGCACATCGAGCAGGAATTAAAACTGTTATTATGCCAAAAGAAAATAAAAAAGATTTGGAAGAATTGCCAAAATATGTTCTTGACGATTTAAAATTCATCTATGCCCACCATGCCGACGATGTTTTAAACGCTGCCTTAGTCACTATGCCGAAGAAAAAAGAAGTTGTTACGAAATCAACAAAGAAATAATTGCTTATTATCTTTTCAATTGTTCTCTAAATCTTACTTCAAGTCTTTTCAGTGCTATTCCTTTCGATTTCTCTCAGGGTAAACGCACACGACCTGAAGAGCGATTTTAGGAGGATATGAGAGTCGCTAATTCCTCATTCTTCGGAAACGGATTCTAATGTCGGAGTGCCGGGACTTGAACTCGGGACCTTACGCTCCTTTACACTTGAAAAATCTGTCGGGACGGCGAGACTTGAACTCGCGACCTTACGCTCCCAAAGCGTACGTTCTAGCCATCTGAACTACGTCCCGACGAATTTTTCAATGTGCAAAATGTACGTTCTAGTACTGTAAATTTCAATTTAAAAATTTACAGTATAAACCATCTGAACTACACTTCGTATTTTAACTGATTATTAAACAAATGCATTTACATTATAACAGTCTCTTAGTGATAATGAAGCGTAACGTTGATTACGTCGATCGTTTTTTATTTTTTTATTAAAATATAACTATTAATCATATAAGACTATGATTTTAAAAAAATCTATAAAAAGAAAAATCGGAAACTAAATCGTTTACAAAATTACGATTATTCATAAAAAGGTAGTTATTATGTGACAATCTGCATTAAAAACAGAGAAAAATATTAGGTGAAATTGAACGCGATGAATTAATATTGAATCAATACGGGAAAATCGTGAAAAATTATTGGTTAGAAATTCCGAATCATTATAAAAACGTTCAATTAGACGAATTTATTATTATGCCAAATTATATCCATGGAATTATTACAATTAATAATAATGTAGGGACAGAACAATGTTCTGTCCCTACAATGAAACATTACGGATTATTGTCAAAAATAATTAAATCGTTTAAAGAAATGTCTGTAAAATCAATTAAAAAAGGATTTAATAAACATGATTTTGCATGGCAACGTTCGTTTTATGATAGTGTAATTCGAACGGAAGAATCTTTGATTAAAATTCGTAGATATATAATAGACAATCCTAAGACGTGGGATTTAGACCGAAATAATTAGAATAATCGTTTAAAAAATAGATAGATATTTCGCAGATAATAACCAAAATTATATAATCGATATAAAAATGGATTTATTACTAAATCATAACTTCCAACCAATTCTGTAAACTTTGTCCCATAACCCTCTTTGAACCTTGTAAAACCAGCCCAAGGATGGCTTTGGTCATATTCTGGTGGCAATGATCCCCACATATCAAAAGTTTTTGCTCCGAGTCTTTTCCCCAGTTTAATTGCTTCCCACATTAATAAATTTGCAGCCATCAAGTTACGGTGTTGTTCTGAAGAACCTCCGTAAACATAATAAAATTTATCTTTAAAATACCAAAGTTGGTAAACAACCAAAGGTTGATTTTGATAATAGGCAATTAATATATGGCTAATACTGTTTTTTATGTTATTCCAAACGATTTGGTGATAGTTTGTTGTATGCCCATAATATTTTTGTCGTTTGCACGTTGCGAAATATAAATCATTAAAAATTTGAAAACCTTTATCATTGTTTTCTTCTTTAACAACCACCCTTTTTTTTTGAGCCAAACGAATATTGTAGCGTGTTTTTGGTTTTAAGTTTTTCAATAAATCTTCCTCACTTTGAGTTATATCTAATACTTGTGTCCAGTCTGGAAACAGCGGATTACTAGATTTAACTAACTTTTTATTTTTAACTTGAACTTTTAACTTTTGACTTTTGACTTTTGACTTTTCTTCGTACGGTTCAATTTTAATAAAAATGAGTTTATTCTTTTTTCCATATTCTTTGAGATACTCAATTATTTCTTTTGTTGGTATCACGGAACGGGGGAGATATCCAATTTTCCAAGGAGTGTGGGGGATAGGATGAATTGTTAACTGAAAGTTGTCTTTATTGTCAGTGATTCGCAAAACCTCAATTCCCATTACCTGACGCGCTTTACCCCATTGCCAAGATTGCATTGGGTGATAAACAAAATCATTGTAAGACTTTTTTTCAAGATTATTGTAGATTATTTTGATATGCATTTTTAATTATTTCTAATGTTTGAGTTCCACAACGGCTCCAGGAAAATTCACGTATTCGAAGTTTCTCTTTTTGAATTAATTCAGAACATTGTTGTTGATTAGTAAGTAATTGTTGGATTTTTTCCACAAGATCGTCAATATTGTTAGGGTCAAAATATAGACAAGCATTTCCGCCAATCTCAGGTAAACTGGCTGAAAATGAAGAGATAACAGGGCAAGAAAAACTCATTGCTTCTAAAATTGGCAGACCAAATCCTTCATACAAAGATGGTAAAATCAAACAACGGGCATTTTGATATAAATAAGCCAACTGTTGGTCTGTAACAAATCCGGTGAAATATACACAGTCTTCGAGTCCCAATTCTTCCACCAACGTAAAAATTTCATTAAATAACCATCCTTTTTTACCGGCGATTATTAATTCCAAATCAGGAATAGTCTTTTTTACAACATTAAATGCTTTGATTAAAGTTATAACATTTTTTCTTGGTTGGAGCGTTCCAACATAAAGTAAGAATGGTTTGTTTGTAACTGATAATTTCGCAGTATTTTTAAGAAAGGGGAAAGAATGTTTTTTTTCATAACCGTTATAGATAACCTGAACTTTGGAGTCGTTTAAACTATAAAATTTATGAAGGTCTTTTTTAGTAGTTTTAGAAACAGCAATAATTTGTTTTGCTTTTGTAACCGATGTTTTTGTCCAATTCTGTAGTTTATAAAGATCTTTTTTTAGGAATTCGTTTGGATAATAATAATAAGCTAGATCATGGATTGTAACCACGATTGGGACTGGGCAAAAAGATGGGGAATAGTGAGCGGGTGCAAAAAAAATGTTTATATTTCGATTGAAAAATAAATGCAAGGGAAGAAAAAAACGAATCCAAAAATGTGAACCTCTTACTATTTTATATTTAAAATATTTATTTTCTACCGGTAGGTCAGTGTTTGGACTTTCACGTAAATAAACAATAAATTGTGTATTTTTGTCCGATGTTCTTTTAAAATACTCCAATAATTTTAACGTATAAACCGATACGCCGACTCTTTCATTGACATTTGCTTCGTTGCCATCAACACCAATAATCATGTATCAAATCATAACTTGTAATGAGTAACAATATTCAATTAAAATACGATTAATTTATATTATAAGTCATTCCCATGTAGATGGGAATCTAGACATAATATACATTATATAGATCCTGTGTTAAAGCACGGGATGACAAACAATTAGTAAAAATGTTTGTTAATTATAGACTGGATCCCCGCCTACGCGGGGATGACATTACCTTATTAATTCATCATCAACGTTTTAATAAGCAAATTATAATACTTTTTCCACGTGAATTGTTTAGAATGAGCCAAACCCTTGTTTTTTAAATCATTCCGTAACTGAATATCGTCAATCAATCGTTTCATTGCTTGAGCAATTGATTGAATTGACATCGGATCAAAATACAAGGCATTTTCTTTGGCAATTTCAGATAAAGAAGATGAGTTTGATACTGTAACCGGTGTACCATTTTGCATTGCCTCAAGAACCGGATAACCAAATCCTTCCCAAATTGACGGGTACACAAAGAATAATGCTTGCTGATATAGAACTGTCAGCTCATCATCATTTAGATAACCAAGCAATTTGATTTTTTCATTTTTATTTATTATTTTTTTTATTTCCTTATCCCATCCTTTTGAACCAACAATTACCAAATCAGGTTTTGGTTCTTTTATTGAGGAATAAGCATCAATTAATCTCTTAAGATTTTTACGTGGTTCCAGTTTCCCAACTGATAAAATGTATGGTTTTGTTATATGATATTTAGATAATACCTCGTGATAATCTGTTATTTGTTTTGCTAGATTTAGACCAGGATAATTAGTGAAGATTTTATTTCCATTAATCTTAAGCAGCTCAATTACATCGTTTTTTGTAGATATTGAATCAGTAAAAATTATTTTAGACTCCTTTTTCACCCAGTTTATTCGCTGCGTTTGAGTTTTTAATATATTTGATTGAATAGTTTCTGGGAAGCGAAGATAAGCTAGGTCATGAATAATGGTTGCTTTTTTAAGATCAGAAGGAGGTTCAACCCAGTCTGAACTGATAAACCAATCTAAATATCCAACAAGGTTTTCAACTTTAAATTTATGTATATTATTCCATAAAGCAGACACTGCAGTTGGTGGTAGTGGTATCTTGATCAATCGATGACCTTTTAGTTTAATTAATTTTTCTAATGTATTTGGGAGTGATTGACGGAGGGAATAAAATAAAAAGGTCCATCGATTTTTTGTGTCATTTTCGAGAATAGTATTAACTAGCCCATCAGTAAATCGTGCAACACCGGAACCAGAATGAACAATTTGTGAGATATCAATTCCGATTTTCATGGGAAACGATTTTTTCATATTCAATTTCTAACTGTTGTGCAATTTTGTTCCAATTATAACGGCTTTTAATTAACTCAAAAGCATTTTTTTGGATTTGTCGATAGAGAGTTGGATTTTTCAGAACGTTAGTAATTTGTTTGACAAATTCTTCTGGTTTGTTGGCAATTAATACGTCTTTGTTATTAATTAAGTCAAGTCCTTGAATCCCGGTTTTAGTTGCAATAACAGGTAAACCATTTGCCATAGCAGCTAAGATTTTTAATCTCGTTCCTCCGGGGCCAAAAATTGGTGCGAGAAACAGAGTTGCTTGACGATATAATTTAATTACAATCTGTGAATCTTCTGGCGCAATATCAATGATTTGGATATTATTATCAGTTAATTGATTGATTTTATTTTTTGCATTTTGTCCGGCAATAATTATTTTTATTCTTGGATACTTCTTTTTCAACTCAGGATAAATTTTATTAAGTAAAAAATTTGCTGCTTCTGTATTTTGTAACCAAGAAAAATTACCTTGAAATAATAATAACGGTTGCTTGAGGTTCATTTTAGGAAAAGAAGAGACGATCATTTCTTCACCGGCTCCATTTGGAACAACCACAGGTTCGATTAAAGGCTCAAGTTTTTGAATAATCGCACGATCGCTTTGTGAAACTGTTCCAACGAGTTTGGCTTTGCCCCAATAGTAACGTTCAGAGCGTTTTAGTTTCATAATGTCAAGAAGAAAAAATGGTTTGATTATCCAAGGTAGAGAGTTTACAAAATGTTGATAAACCATATATTCGATTGTTTGCTCCAGTAAAAAAATTGGAACGTTAGTTGGAGGGAGATGAGGCATAATATAAAATGTCTCTGCGTGAATAACATCAAATTTTTTTGTTTTCAATAAGTGTTTTAATAATGTTTTTGCTTCAGAAGAAAAGTTTCTTACGATTAAAAAAGGATCATCGGTAAATATTGATTTAAATATATTTTTAAGTTCCCACGGTTTAGTTGGACGTTTACATAAATAAACTGATTTACAATAGGATTGAAGATGGGATAAATATTTTTTTTCTTGGTCATTTTTATATAGTGAAATAAGAGTTATATCATGCTTTTTACTTAAGTATTGAATCAGGTTTAAGGTTCGTATTTGACCACCAGATGCCGGAGGGTATGGTAGGTAGGGAGTGAGCATTAAAATCTTCATAGGGAAAAAAGTGTGAACTGTGCGTTTTCAAAAACAGTTTTATACAGTTCGGTTTTTTTTGTGTTGGCAATTGTTTCCGAATTAAGTGTAACGAAATATTGATAACCCATATTTTTTAATTCTTTTAGTCCTTTGTTTAAGCCAGGGGATCCTTTTCGATCAATCAAATACAATAAAGTCGTGTCTCCCATTCTGTCAGTGACAATTTTTGCGTTTGGAGGGGTTAGAGTTCTAATTATTTTTGCAATCTGCGGAAGTTCTGGAGGATAGTAATAAAAATCCCTAACTTTATAAAATGAAAAAAACCAAGCAAAAGCAAGGATAAAAATTATCAAAATTACACAAAGAAAAGGATTGATAAAAGTCTTTGTATTTGTGAATAATGAATTAATTCCAAGACCAATCATAATGGCAATTCCAGGTAAAATTAAAGTTTGATAATATTCATGTTGAACATTACCACCTTGGAAAGTGAAAAGATAAACTAAGCCTGATATTAGTACAGAATGTAAAATATATTTTTTTGATTTAATAAAAAAGCCTAACAAGACAAAAAAAGAGAGATAAACACCTAACATGTTTTGACCGATGCGTTCAAAAAATATCCAGCGGAAAAAAGCCGGTCTAAAGAAAATATTTTCCTGACCTTTGTAGGTATTTACATAAGCAATTAACCAGGAATTTGCCGGAATTCCTTCAGGAAATGCTTTGATGTAATTACGCCAAAGTAACAGAGGAATAAAAACAATTATAAAATATAGATAAAATCTCCAACTTTTTATAATTTGAAAGTGTTCTTTTGATAAAAAAATAAAACCTAATGTTAAAGAATAAAAAATTACCGTTGGTTTAACAAGTGTTGCTAGGGCAAAAAAAATTGCTGAAAATAAAACGTGGATTAAAGAATAAGATTCTTTTATTGATCGGTGAGTTCCTTTATATAAAAAGAAAATTGAAAGCATTACTAGAGAAAGCGCTGGGGTTTCTGGTAGAATGACGCGTGAAAAATAAACAAAAAAAGGAAAAACCGCATAAATTCCTGAAGTTACAACCGCAGTAAATCGATTGACTTCTTTAAAGCAGAGATAATACAAGACAGCAATGGTAATAAGTGAAAATAATGCGGTTGTAATTCTTCCCCAAGCTTCGATCGATATTCCAGGATATGCCTTATAAAAAAAAGCAAATATGGCATTGTAAATTGGAAACTCAACAAATCTGTAGCCATTTGGATTTTCTATTCCTGATTCAATCGCAGATAAATCATCGTAGCGAGGTGACATTAGGTTAAAGCCATCTCTAACAAAATTACGAGCGACTGCTGCTGTATCAACTTGTCTCCAGGAATGATAATCAGCCAGGGGAATGTTGACTTTATAAAGTCGAAATGATAAGGCAACAACTAAGATTATTGATAATAATATTGCGTCAATCAAGGCAAAAGAGGAGATAAGCGTTGGTTTTTTTGTAATCATATTTTTTTTAGTTTGGAATAACCGATAAAAATTCCTGTCATCATCCAAAATTGAAATGCAACCTTTGATGCTTCAAAGATATCAAAATATGTAGCTGTTATGAGTAAGCTAACAAATCCAAATAAAAATGTGGCGTATAAATATCGTTCAGATTGTTTTGTTTTTTTAGCAAATATCAGTAATTCTTTGAAAATTGTAATAAGAATATATATAAAAAGTAATGTGCCTACTAATCCGAATTCACCTAACCAACGCAGATAATCACTATCTGTTGCCTCAGTAAGAGCTGAGGGTCCAACACCAAAAATCGGATGTTTTAAAAACGCATGAATTGCCCGTGGCCATTCTACCTGGATTCTTGTAGCAAAGGAAATATCCGAAACAATTGTACTGATAGGTCTTAATGTTGCAGAAATTGAGGCTAATAGAATATCTTCTTCCAGCTTTGTAAGAATACGTCCTTCTTTTGAAGCTTCGTTACGAAGATCTTCAAGGATTTTTGAATTTGCTAAACCTTGGTCGTTTGCAATTGTAGCCGGATCATAATTCACAGGTTTATTAATCTGTAGATAGAGAGAGCCGGCAGGCACTTCTTTACTGGAAATTGTTTGCGGGATCACGACCTGTCCGGTTTTTTGATTGATGAAAATTTGTTTTACTTGAAATGTACGACTGATTCGTGATGTTAGGTTTTTCGATGTAAAGGTAAAAAGTAAAGTAAAAGCGAAAATAATTATTAAAGTTTTTGGTTTTTTAAAAAATATTAACATCGGAAATATTGTTGCAAGATAAGCTCCAAACGATGCTCGAGACGCGGTTAATATTAAAATAAATATCGAAAAAATAAAAAGTAGTAGATATGGAATTTTTTGTCGAAAAAAATAAAATCCTAAAATTATCGGCATTAAAAATACTGTCCATGCGGCTAGGTCATAATGTCCACCAAAGGTTGAGGAAATTCGCGCTTCCGGTGTTAAAAATAGCAAATAACCTTTAGAATATTCCGGGTTCATGGTTTGCACTGCTGGCCAACCAAGAAATTTCTGACCGACTCCATATATATTTGCAATCAAAACAGTAAGTAATATTAATGAAAGATAATAGAAAAAATCTTTTTTATTTTTAATACTTGACCAGGCAATGAAAAAGATACTCATATACTCAACTCTTCGCAACATATGTAGAATTCCCAAATGACGGATAACAATGGTTTTTAGAATTAAGTGACCAATTGCTACGGATATAAATCCGGCAACCCAAAAAGCTATAAATAAAAGTAGGTATTTAGGATCAATTTGAACTTTTTTTCGAATAAATTGAATTAAGAATACAATTAATAAAACCGCGATAAAAAAATCTTCCATTCGGATTGATATATATGTGTAATTAACATTACTAATACGTAGTTTTGGATAAAGAGGGCTTAAAAAAATAAAAAGTGAGATAAATATTTTAATAAGATTTTTATCAATCCATTTGAGCCACTTGATAAGCTTTTTCATATGTTTCAATTAAATAACGGTTATTAAACAGTTTTCCAAGAATAATTCCAATCAGTGCTTTTAATTTTAACATAATCGTCAGGATCTTGCAGGATAACGGAGAATGGTGCTTTTTATAAAAATACTTTAGTCCTTTAAATACCTGGATAATTGGAAAAGTTTTTCCGTTGCTTGAACCGGACCCCAGATGAATAAAGTAAGCTCCAGGATATAATAACGTTTTGTAACCTAATTGATGAGCGCGATATAGCAGATCAATTTCATCCATATACATAAAAATATTTTCATCAAACCCGTTTAGTTTTTCCAAAAATGATTTTTTTGTGAGAATACAGGCTCCGGAAATCCAATCAACTGATTTTTCTTGATTTGGCGATGATCGGGTTAATCCCCAATAATCACCGCGTAAAAACAAATGGGCAAAGATCATGGGTAAAGAATAAAACGGTCCGCAAGATGCTTGAGGGGTGTTATCTTGATTTAGCAACTTTCCACCGATGAACTGAAATTGGTTTTTATTATTTTGAAAGCGTTCTAACAACTTTTCTATTGCATTATCTAAAACAATCGTATCAGAGTTTAACAATAAAATATTTTCACTTTGTGCAAGTTCAATCCCCTGATTATTAGCTTTTCCATAACCTAAATTATTTTTATTTTGGATAATTTTGACTTTTAATTTGTAATTTTGATTTTTGACTTTTAACTTTTGAATTTCGTCGATTGTCTTATCTTTTGAAGCATTGTCAATGATAATAATTTCACATACAATATTTTTTATTGATTTAATGATTGAATTTATACAGTTTAGAGTAATCCGTAACGTGTTATAAGAAACTATAATAATTGAGAGGTCTGGTTTATTCATTAGCCTTAATTTTATCAAAAAATAGTAAAAATATCAGGATGAACTGCTTTCTGCTGAAAAAGAGGCAAGGGAGAAAAGAATTGGGGTGTGGAAAAGGTAAAATCTTAAACTTTAAAAGAAAGACTTTATTTAGATTTTAAGAAATAAACTGGTAAAATATCTTCATGTCTCAAAACATTCAACCTCCCAGCCGAAGACAAATAATC
>PFTH01000141.1:12474-13129 GCA_002789465.1 Candidatus Roizmanbacteria bacterium CG_4_9_14_0_8_um_filter_34_12
AATCCATTGACTGTTTTATTACACGTTTTCCTATGCTGTTTGATTTCATGAAGTTCGTCCAGGAGCTCAAAGAAAATCCTGAGAAGAAGGAAGTCATTGAAAAATATGAGAAATTTTTTGAACCAATCAGCGGCGATGTACAGGATCAGGCATGGTACAAAGAGTATGTAGCTACCTTTCCTGCATTTGGATACCTTGTACCGGATGAGCTAGCGAAAGACTTTGATCGGGAACTGCTTATGCAGCTGGTAGCGTCTTCATTTAGTAGTGACGGGTTACTCGAGGTTGTGGAAGGCAAGGACAAACCAGATTTTGTGATCTCTGTCCAGAGTGGTGATCAGGTTGTGGTTAAAAAGGTCTCTGAGTTACGAGGATTTCAGGTATTGAGACTGTATGAAATTTACTGTGAAGAACAGATGAATCTACAGGTTTTGATCGCTGAAGACGAAAACGAGAAAAAAGCTATCCTTGCGCAGAGAGAGTCTAGGGAACATAGATGGAAACTCGTGATGGACAATATGGAAGGCAACAAAATGAAGAAAGTTGTCGAGTAGGAAAAAGAAGAGAAACTCGGTGATTTGTACGATCAGCTATAGAAAAAGGAGGATCAGAAGATAAACAAATGGTCGCAAAGTGGATGGAAGATTGGTAACCT
>PFTH01000165.1 GCA_002789465.1 Candidatus Roizmanbacteria bacterium CG_4_9_14_0_8_um_filter_34_12
TTTCTTGTTTTTACATACGTTAAGAGTGAAGATAAAAGAATAATTAAAATTGTTAATAGTTTTGGTAGCCAGCGGAAAGATAAACTATATAAACTGGTTTTTAAACCTAACAACTGCATATTTTTTATTTCTTCAGATGAAACGCTATTGGGAACGGAATTAAAAATCACAAATTTAATTAGAAAGTTTATTACGATGCCAATTAGCAAAGCTCCAATTAATCTATATATATTTTTTTTCATAAGCGAAATGTAAACAAATATAACGGAAGTTTTGGGTTATTTATTAATGATTTTGTCATGATTAATTGTTGATCAGGTGATATTAATTTTTTTTCAATCAACAAGGGAAGAATGGTCTTTTTTTCCTCCTCGTTCGTAAATAATGCGATTTTATTATTGGGCGCAAGTTTATCAAATATTTTTTCGTCCACAACATCCACAAATTGGAATTTGTCAAATGCGTCAATATAATGCCAGCCGTCAACAAAACGGGATTGACGTGTTTGCCAATATTTTTCCGGAGGAAATTGCAGACAAAATAATGGAAAAATGTAAGGAACCCCATCAATTCTTCGTGAAAAAATAAATTGATCGTACTGTTGATATTTTGCCTTGATCACTTCACATATTTTATTTTCCCGCACTGCGTACATGTATCCATACTGTTTAGGATAAATCCAATAAAAAAAATATAAAAAAGTCCCTACATTAATAGCAAATAAAACTCCAATAATAAAAACAATTAACTTATTACTTTTAAGTTTGTGTTTTAGTAACGAAAATGTTGTGACAAGACCAAACGCTGTAAACAACTCAATAAATCCATGCATTGCTAAAGATCTTTTACTACTGGGAGCACCTTCAGTGATGGTCGAAGGTAGGGGAGCGATTAGTAGTACAAATAACAAAATAAATATTTGGGAACGCTTTTCTTTTGGACTTTTTTTAAATAATTCTTTAAATCCAAATAAAATACCTGTGTAATAAAAGGGTAATAAAATCATGAATAATAAGGGCGTATGGCTTTCAGAAACATTTCCATGGTCCTTATAATTTAGTAAAAAATCAGTTGAGAAATGCGATAGGTAATTCCCAAGAAGAGTAATTCCCGTAAACGTAAGTTTATTATGTAGCAATCTGGATTTTAAATTATTTTTATCATGGCCACGAAATTCATCAATTTCTAGAGCCAAGCCTTTATTTGCACCAAAGATTCCTACGTATTGCATTCGTGATGAAAGGCTAAGACTTGATTGTTTAAAAATTAGATAAAAAGCTAAAAGAATTATTAATAAGGGAATTAGAAATAGTTTTTTGTTTAGTTTTTGACTATTGAGGATGTTTATTAAAAAAAATATTGATAATAAAATAGGTGAAACAATTCTACCCAGATTGTACGAGAACATTGACAGCATCAAAAACACAATAGATAGTAAAAAAAATAAAAATCGTTGACTCTTTAGATAGTTAATTTCCATTAATACACCGGTCGCAACTAAAAAACTTGATAACATAATGCCATCTCCGGAGATACGTGAGAAAAAAAATCCATATGGAGAAAGAGCTAAAAATAAACTAGCCAAAAGGCCAATTTTTTTATTAAAAATTTTACTACCAATCAAATAAATTACCAAAATAAACAGACTTCCGGCAAGTACGTTGGTTAGTCGAATTGTTATTATGTTCAACCCAAAGAATTTGATAAAAATCGCTGTTAGATATATGTAAAGTGGATTTTTATAATCACCAAAAGCTTGAAAGATTAACGGAAAGCGCGTTTCCCACTCGTCCTTACCTGTTTGCGCGATAGAGAACGCGTTATAGCCAACACTTGCCTCATCCCATTCCGGTCCTGGAGGAATTGAACCGAGTTTGTAAAATCTAAAAAAAGTCCCAACAATAAAAATAACAGTTAGAAGTACCAAATACTTGTTAATTTTGATTTTGTTCATGGCATCAATTCAAATAAATCCATTGATGTTTCGCCTTTGGGTTTGGGAAAGCGTTTTATCAGTTTAAGCGGAAGATCAGGTTCATATGATTTTTTATAAATATAAACAACAAGTACTTGATTACTCGCAAGTTCTTTTTGTTGTGATATTAGGGCTTCTTTGTTAAGTGGCCAATAACCTTTAATATTTATCCGGTCGTTTTCATTGACAAATACACTTAACACATCTCCAGACATACCAAAATCGCCCTCGGCGAGAATTAATACTGGTTTTGATTTTGCTTTTTCCCGAGCGATTTCAATAATTTCTTGTGCACCCCAACCGGAGTTTCCACCATTGATATATTGACCCTGATCAATTTCTGGAAAAGGAATTTTTTTAAAATCAAAAAGAATTGTATAGTTAAAATAACCTACAAATAAAATATAGATGATAATAAGTGTTCGGGATAATACTTTATTAACTCTAGTGACTGCATATGTGGCAGGGACAATCAAAAGCATGGCGATGAAATTGACATAGCGCGGATAAAGAACAATAGAAAACACGGCGATAATCAGATATGAAGTAATTAACCAAATGCTTAAATATATCGCCAAACGCCGGTCTTTTTTGAATAATAAATAAAGTCCAAACAATCCAATAAAAGGCAAAATATAACCTGACTCGATAAAAACATACTCAGGAACTGCTTGTAGATGGTAGATTAATCCTTCCATGGGATTTTTTAAAAATTGAGAAAACGATCTGACAAATGTTCCGTTTTTTTGTGCAATATAGTGCATATATGGGGATAAACGTTGGATGTTATAGATTGAAATTGCGAAAAAGCAAACAAGTAGAAATAAAAGAAAAAAGTTTATTATTTTTTTAACATTATCTTTCTTTTTTTGTTCAAAGATTAAAAGTGGAGCCAAAGCGCTAAGTCCAATGAACAACTTAACTGATGATTTTGAAAGAAGAGAAAGACCGGCAATCAATCCAAAAATTAAAGCAACATCAAGTCGAATTGTCCTAACAAGGAGAATCGAAAAAAACCATATCCAAATAAAGGCAGCATTGACGCCGGAATCCATTAAAGCCATCCGATCATAAAAAAGAAAATAGGGTGTGAGGATATAAAAAAATACTCCCCAATATGCTGCTTTTTTGCCAAACAAATAGAAACACAGAGCAAATATTCCTGTTAATCCAATTAATCCGGTTGCAACAGCAAACATTCTTCCACCAAGAAGGGCGTTGTTGGGAAATAGTTTCAAAAAGGGGATTGTGCCCCAGGTTTGAAGCGGTTGGCGACCATCTGTTAATGAGATGAAACGCCAGGAAGCATCATGCCATGCAGTTTTTGCCCAGCGGATATAAATTCCTTCATCACCAAAAATCGGAAATTTATCAAGATTAATCAGGCGGGTTATAAAATAAACGATTAATAAAATCACGATAAATATTACATCTTTTCGTGAAAATAGCTTTTTAATTTTTTGCCAGATAAAAAAAATATCAAACATATTTTGGAAAGATAAATTTAATAGCTAATGTGATTATTATATATAACGGATAGAAAATTAGCATAAGATATCGTGGTGATATTGGAACAAAAGCAAGATACGATAGACAAAATAATATCCATAAAGACAGATAAATTATGGGGGATTGAAATAGTTTTTGTTTCTCTATTTTAGATTTTTTGATTAAAAAAGGCGCAAGCATTGAAAGAATTCCACTAATAAAAAATAAAGGCCAAAAAATACTCCAGTTTTGATATTTAATATAACCAAAATCACCCCACCAAATTTTCCAACAGTTAAATAGAATAAATGGAAAAATCGCTCCAAAAGAACTTGCCGATCTGGCAGCGTTTTGACTCCAGTATAAAAAAATCCATTTTTGCGATTTTAAAAAAGATATAAATGTTCCACCTTTGATGAAAAAAACACTGTAGCTTAACAAATAGATAATAAATCCGATTGTGATTATACAAAGTGATGCAAAAAGTGTTTTATAGATATTTTTATTTTTAAGTAATAGATATAGCGAAGAAACTCCAAGTGCAATTAAAGCCGGGAAATACATTTTTACGCTGGAAAGAAAACCAAAAATAATCCCAGATATAATTAAGTATTGTATTTTTTGTTTTTTCATCCAGATAAGGAAAGTGAAAAAGAAAAGAATTAAAAACAAAACTTGAATGGAATCAAGCATTGGTGAATAAATAATTTGATCAATAAACATAGTGTCCAAAGATAAAAATAAGATTGATAGGATGGTAAGTATGATTGAGTTGGTGAGAAATAGTGTTAATAAATACACACTTATTAAAGTAGATAATCCGATAAAAAGAGCAATTGTTCTTTGATTACCAGTAATAATTGTGAAAAGTCCAATCATATATTTTCCAAGTGGTGGGTGATCGGAGTTAATTAATATTGGATTTAATCCGTTTATATATTGATATCCTGCATGGGCATAAATTTCTTCATCGGAAATCGGGGTCTTTGATTGGGGAATGATATACTGCGACTGGTTGTATTTTTTTTCATAAAGCTTGGGGTCAAATTTTTCCGTGAAACGCGACCAATTCTTTGCAATTGGTAATATAACATTAAAGAATAATGAAATCGCAGTAACGATCGTAATAATCACTCTAATCCTTTGTTTCATTTTTTGTAAAGTTGAATATTATCAAAACTTTGTAATAAATTTAGCTTATTAATTGTTGAAATAAGTTTAACATCGTTGTTGTAAAAAGCTATACAATTGTCAGTTGGTATATTATTAAGATAATCCTTAAGCTCATTCAAATCATAAATAAAATCCACCTTTTTTCCAAAATAATAAACAATACTGGGATGATCGCCCCACCAACGCGTTGTTTGAATCACCAGATTCATATTTTTTAATGTTGAGTAAGTATTTCGGGTATTGTTAGGAATTAAAAATCCAAGACGATTACATTGATTCTTTGCATAAATTGCCAATTGATAATGTTTGTCAGGTTGTGAATAGTGGGTTGTGAAAAATTCACTACTTACAATTGCGTTATTTATTATCAGTCCAGTTAGGATCAGAACGATTACTGTATTTATAATTCTGTATTTCCTAAAAAGATTAATAGAGTAAGCAGAAATAAAAGCAAATTGAGGAATGATGACGTATAAGTACCAGGTAATTTTTGTTTTAGTGAGATTTAAAAACAAAAACCAAGGAACAAAAAATAACAAATAAAATATATTTTTTTTCTTTTTAAAAAAGTCAATGAAAATAAAAATTATTCCCAAGGGCAAAAGCCATTTAATCAATCCTAATTGATTGAATAGTTCATCAAAATAAAAAGTTCTTTGTCCAAAATGCGACTCAATTGATGAAGTGACTCTTTTTAAGTGACTTTCAAGGAAATGTGCTCGAATAAAATCCTGTTTATAAATAAATAACATTATCAAATACCAAGATAAAATAATAATTATTTGAGTAAGAATTGATTTTATGTTGTTTGCAGTTTTCTTATCTTTGGCTATAAGTTTTTTCCATACTTGATATCCTAATAACATCATTGCCGGATAAAATCCAAGTAATGATTTGCTTAAAACTCCAACTGCGAGAAAAAATAATGACCACCAAAAATGTGGGAAGAATACGATGTACCCCATCCATCCTAATAATAGAAAAACATCAACATTAAGTACTTGGGAACGTTGTACAAACAGGGGAATGAAGCTGGTAAAAATTACGGTTAGAAAAGCAATGGATTTATTTTTTGTGATGCGATAATAAAAAACATAAATTAGCCCCAAAACAAGTAAAGATAACCCGAGTGTTGCAAAACGCATGGAAAGTTCCGAAGCAAAAGGGAGTCGACCGATTAGACCGTAAAAAAGCGGTACTAGGGGTGGTTTATCTAGCCAAACCTGTCCTTGCCAAAGCGGGGTTAAAGACAATTTATTTATCATTTCTCTTCCCACCTGAGCATAAATTCCCTCGTCCCAGTCGTAAAAAGGAGTTTGAAAGTTAATAAATTTATAGGCAGTAATAAAAAAATAAAAAGCTAAATATAAAATTATTCCCCAGTGATGTTTAATAACTTTTATCATATTTTTTTGTTATTGTCATCGCGAACCCGCCGAGTCTAACTCGGCGAGGTGTGGCGATCCCTGCCTGCCGGCAGGCAGGCCGTTACCAATAAAACGTCATATATTAACGGGATTGTCCCTCGAACTATGCTCGGGATTATAACTTCCTCCACTTGAGCAAGGATTCGCAATGACATTATTTATTGATCATAAAGAATCTTTTTCTATAACTTGTGATATATCTTTCTTGATTTCAAACGCTTGTTTAAAAACCTGGTTTTGATAATAAAAATATGTTCGAATTTCATAAATCGCAGACAATATAAGCAACATAAAAACAATATAAATAGAAATTTTTCGATACTGATTAGGAATAAATTTTGTGAGCCATTGTAAACCAAGAACGATAAAATAAACAATACTGGGTATGACCGTGAAAGTACGAAGCATGTGAGGATTTTCATGTGGGTATGTTAGTAAAGTCGGAATAAGACTGATGATAAAATAAATCAGAAACAATTGATTAGTTTTATTTTGACGTTGGTGAATGCCAACAATAAGACCGACTAAGAATAATATTCCAATCAAAGGATTAAGTGCAGATTTTAGAGGATAGTTATGTCTTCCGTTTACGTCTCCGCGAACATTAAACATCAAAGCTGTTTTGACGATATTTTGCCCCAAATAACTAAATTTATTTGTTATTGAAACACTATTATTGGTTAAGAACGATTGTTGATTAACACGAATATCCGGATTACGAATCAGATAAAAAGACAATGGCATGGTTAAGATAATAAAAGAAATCAGGAATGGTAATATTTTTGTTTTGTTTTTGGTAATAAATAAATAAAACAATGGGACAAGGAAAAATATTCGGCCTGGAGTGTAGGAGTTAAACGCCAGTCCTGCAAATAGTCCGCTTAATAATAAAAAAAATACGTCACTCTGGCCCGCTTCGCCGAAGCTACCCGCCAAAGGCAAGGTTCGCCAAGGGCGACAGCGAGGCGAGCTTGACCAGAATCTACTATGTTTGATTCTGGAGTCGCTCCGCTCCCCAAAATGACATTTTACTTTGAGCAAAAAAAATAAAGAACATAATTCAAGAAACAACAAAAAAGTTGCCTCAAATGCAAAACGGGAAAAATTAAAATACCAACGTAGGGAAAGAAAAATAAAAGCAAGGATAAATGCTTTGTCATCGCGAGCGAACCCGCTTAATCGGGTGAGCGTGGCGATCCCATTACCAATAAGACGTCTTATATTAACGAGATTGCCACGCCCGCTGAGCGGGCTCGCAATGACATTATTCTTAAAATTAGATTTAGTTTTGAATATAATATGAAATATCAGATAAATAATTATGACATTTAGTATTCCAAACAACGCGCTGGGAAAACGTAGTGCAAAATTATTGATTCCAAACAGTTTAAATGATCCAAGAAGAACATAGAAATATAAAGTTGAATGACCCGTGGCAAGTTTGCTATAAGGAACATATGGTTTTCCCTGTAAACTTAAAGAAAGCTTGGTAAATTCCACTTCATCAAAGTTTAAATTTTTTGGAACGTGATTAAACTGGTAAAAAGTTATGAATATTGAAAGACCAATCAAAATAATTAACTGGAAGATTACATTTTTCATTATGGTATTTATAAATGTCATTGCTAATCCTCGCTCAAGTGGAGGAAGTTATAATCCCGAGCATAGTTCGAGGGACAATCCCGTTAATATAAGATGTCTTATTGGTAACGGCCTGCCTGCCGGCAGGCAGGGATCGCCGCACTCCGTCGAGTCATACTCGACTTCGCTCGCGATGACAATATCGTAAATCTCGTAAATTTTAATATTTTCCCTGAATATCGTATATTTTTATTTTAATAATGTCTTCCAAAGTTTCAATCATGTCTTTGAAAAAATTTACCCTTCTTGATTCCATATGCTGCCAATGAACCGGAACCTCCTTAACTTTATATCCAAATTTAAAAGCTAAAAATAGAAACTCCAGATCAAAGGCCGCTGTCACTGATGGGCCACTTGTATGGCGATCTTTCTTAAGTAACTGCGAATGATTAATGATATTTAATGCAAGATTTTTATTATAGAGTTTAAAACCGCACTGCGTATCGCTGATGCCTTTAAATTTAAAAAGTAATGATCGAACTACAACTGCGCCGAAAGATAAAATTTTTCTTTGAAATGGTGCTCCATCGCGTTTTGATTTTCGAGATCCAATTACAATATCATAATTTAAATCCGCTTGTTCAATTAACTTTTCCACTTCTTCAATCGGGGTTGCCAAATCCATATCAGTAAAAATTACAATATCATTCAAGGCGGACTTAATTCCTGTACTGATTGCAAAGGCTTTTCCTTGATGGGCGTTTTTTATTAGTCTGAATCTTGGAAAGAGTTTGAGATATGGTTGAATAATTTTAATAGAGCTATCATCCGAACCATCATCAACAATAATTACCTCAGTAATTCGAGAGCTGTTTTTTGTATAATTTCCAACTTTATCAAGTACGCCTTTTTGAAGATTAGCCTCTTCGTTATAACAGGGTACTATTAACGAAATAGAAGAGTTTTTATCCCCCTTCGCTCCGCTAAGCGGAGCTTCGGAGGGATTTCGCTTCCTATAAGATTGTAAAGATTTCCTGTCACTCGAAATGAGATAGGGAGCTTCATTTATCATGAATCATTTTATAAATTTTAACACCATCAATAGTCCATATTTTAGCAACTTTTGTTTTACCAAACATTGAGATATCCCAAGAAGGTGATTCAAGCACCTGACATGGTTCTTGATTACAAAGTACAAATAACTGATTGGTAATTTCAATTTTATTACGATTGGCAGGTCGTAGTCCCTTAAGTTCTAAAAAATAAACGAAGTTGTCTTCAGTCAGTTCCACTGGCCAGGTGGCAATGTTAAATGGCTTATTATCAATTTCTTCAGCAAGAAAGTTTGCAACTTTCTGCGCATGTTTGATTTGATAACCCGGTTTTTTGCTCGCCAAGTTATTGAGATTAAGAAAGACGTATCCAATGATAAATATATATCCGACAAAACGACTATTCAATTGAGACAAAACATAGGCCACGATTAGAAAAAAACTAAAGTATATGGGTCCAAAATAATGCGGATGACGGGGACTATTGAATGTACTGAAAAGAAAAAGATATGTCAGACAATTTATCCAATGAAGTTTAACAAATATACCAACTGAACGGGAACGAAAAATAATAACACCGGAAGTTATTAATAGTATTACTAACATTATTGAAGAAAATGACAAAATTTGTGTTGAAAAAACATGACTAAAAAATTGATTAGTCGTCAGATTAATCTTAATTAAGAGATTTGATTGCGAAGTTGGATTATTTTGAATAAATAGTTTGAATAGGTTATTTAAATTTAATAGATTATGTCTTAGGTCGAAGATTAGTAACGGTAGGCTAATCAAAACAAAACCCAACAAAGAAACGATCCAAGATAAAAATGAAAGAGACCGTTTTTTACTGGTAATTAATTGATAAACATAAATTGGAATAAAAGTGAAAATCATTAGAGCGGACAGATGATGTAGTTGAAACAAAGAGCCAAACAACGCTCCAAATAAAAAGGCATATAAAAGACGATTAGTTTTAACCCAACGGTATAAAAAGTATATTGTGATAAAAGAAAAGATTGGAAGGGGATTGGGGTTCCAAGAAAATCTGGCGGCTTGAATATTGACTTGTGAAAAAGCTGATAGGAATAAAAACCAGACAGCAACCTGCTTATTTATAATTTTATTAATTAAATAATAAGTAATAATTAATCCAAATATTGAAATTATCGCCGATCCAAAAGCCAACCCAACCGGTTGAAGTTGGAAGAGCGCTAAAAAGGGAGCCATCAAATAGTAATAAAATGGTCCCAAATATATTTGTCCGACTGAAGAGGGAGCGCCAATTGCCGGCCAGTGTTCAAAAGAAACAATCCGTTTAATAATGATTGCGTCGCGACCTTGGTCGCTTAAGAATGTGGCAAAATCAGGTAGGTGATAAAATCTAAGAAAAACGCCAATAATAATTATCAATACAGCCAGTGGATTTTTTGCTACAATAGAAACCATGCGAGAAAATATTTCTTTAAAACGGTTCATACCCTATTTTACCTTAACCATGATAGTTTTAGTAAGCACTCTTATTTTGTGGTTGCCTTTTATTTTGAGATTTAGTCATTGGTTGGGATTAAGTATCTCTGAAAGTAATTTTTTATATATCTATAAACATTATGATGGGCCACTATATATTATTCCGGCAAAATCATTTTATGATCCGGAAATAATTAAAACTTTGCGGGTTGATATTTCATTGATTCCAGGTTATTATGCAGCTCATCTTCCGCTTTATTCATTATTTATCAGAATTTTCTCATATGTGTTTGGCTATTTAAAATCGATGATCTTCACAAATGTTTTTTTTACCGTTATTTTGGCAGGATTTTTTTATTATTTTATACGCTTCTTTCAAATTACAAAAAAACCATTATTGTTAGCAACAATTTTTTTATTTCTACCGAGGTTTTTAGTTGTTCGTTCGGTTGGAGCACCTGAAAGCCTTTTTATTTTATTAGTTTTGGTTTCTTTATTCTTTTTTGAGAAAAAAAATTATCTTTTTGCCGGTGTTTTCGGTGGTTTGGCAACCATGACAAAATCTCCTGGAATACTTTTATTCTTTGCTTATTTGCTAGCGATCGGTGAACAATGTTTAAAACAAAACAATCCCGTTAATATAAGAAATCCTATTGGTAATGGCCTGCCTGCCGGCAGGCAGGGATTGCCACGCTCCTTCGATGTAACGTCGGGTTTCGCTCGCGATGACAATAATGCAAAATTCGCGTTTAATTGGCGTTGGTTTGGTTTAATATTTATTCCTATTGGATTACTTTTAGTCTTTATTCTTTATTATTTCCAGTTTGGTGACTTTTTTGCCTATTTTAAATCCGGAGATAATATTCATCTTGTATTTCCATATGCAATATTTAATGCATCAAAATCCTGGGTAGGAACGGCTTGGCTGGAAGATGTTCTTTTTGTATTTTTCATTTATATTTTGACGGTAATAACTTTGAGAAACACCAAACATCGAAGTTTCTTTTATTTTTCATTGGTTTATTTGATTGCAACAACGTTTGTTCAACATCGTGATATCTCCCGCTATAGTCTACCGCTTTGGCCAATGGCGTGCATCGCTTTTGAAAGTTTTTTTACATCAAAAAAATTTAAAATTGCTGCTATGATATTATTGCCGGCGATTTTTCTCTACGCTTGGAATTTTTTTGTGCAAAATGTGATGCCAATTGGCGAATGGCAACCGTTTCTATAGTTCATAAAGTTATAAAGTTTATAAAGTATATAAAGTGAAAAAAGTCCGAGTTTTTTTTAAAAAAAGATGGTATTTAGTTTTTCTTGTTATTATTGGTGTAGTTGTTTTTTTCTATCAAAGATCCGTGACACAAGCTAAAGTATCAAAAACTGAAAGCTATACTGTTAAAAAACAAACAATAAAAGACGAATTAACTTTATCAGGCAATATTGAGGCAGATGGTCATGTTGTTCTCCGTTTTCAAACTTCAGGGTTGCTTTCATGGGTTGGTGTTAAAGAGGGTGATTGGGTAAAAAAATACCAAACACTTGCATCACTTGATCAACGAGACGTACAAAAAAGACTTCAGAAGTATTTAAATACTTATCAAAAAACGCGTTGGGATTATGATCAAACAACTCAAGATAGCCAACTCAAATATATTGGAGGGTTATCAGAAGATGCTCGTCGTAAAGCGCTTCGGGTTTTGGATAAGTCACAATTTGATTTAAACAACGCAGTAATTGATGTTGAATTACAGGATTTGGCTAGGCAATATTCATATCTTAATACCCCAATTGAAGGACTATTGGTTAGAGTTGATTCTCCGTTTTCCGGGGTAAATATAACTCCGGCTGGAGCCGAATTTGAAGTGATTGATCCTTCTACAATTTATTTTTCTGTAACTGCCGATCAAACAGAGGTAATTAAATTGAAAGAAGGATTACATGCTGAAATTAGTCTTGATTCTTATCCTGATAATCCAATTTCTGGTAACATTAAATCGATCGCATTTATTCCAAAGACTGGGGAAACAGGAACTGTTTATCAAGTTAAATTAACAATCAATCAAGATAATAAAAATTATAAATATCGTTTGGGAATGACCGGTGATACGACTTTTATTTTACGAGAGATCCCAGATGCGTTTGCGATTCCAACGTCCTATATTAAAACAGAAGGTAAAAAAAAGTATGTTTTTATTGATGAAAACAAGTCCAAACGGGTTTATATAAAAACTGGGATTGAGATAGACAATAAAACAGAAATAGTTGAAGGATTAAAAGATGGAGATGTGATTTATTAGTAGTTAGGAGGAAAGAATTACGAATTATGAATTAAGAATAATGAATAATGAATAATGAATGATAAACATAAGAAATATGCGGCGTAATAAATAAACAAGAGAAATATTAATTAGATTGATGAGAATATGTCAGCAATAATTAAACTAGATAATGTTTGGAAAGAATATAAACTTGACGAAGAAGTAATATTTACAGCTTTAAATAGTATAAATCTTTCAATCAATAGTGGTGAATTATCAGCAATTGTTGGTCCTTCAGGATGTGGAAAATCTACATTAATGCATATTATTGGCTTGCTGGATCAACCAAGTAAAGGAGAAGTTTTCATTGACAATAAAAATATCAAAGGATTAAGTGATGATGAACTATCAATGTTAAGAAATGAATTTGTCGGTTTTATTTTCCAGCAGTTTAATTTAATTAATAAATTAACAATATTGGAGAATGTTTTATTACCGGCTATTTATTATCGAAAAAAAATTGACTATAATCCTAGAGAACGGGCTCTCCAACTGCTTGAGCGTTTTGGTTTGATTTCAAAAATCAATTCTTACCCTAATAAAATATCTGGTGGACAACAACAACGAGTTGCAATGGCGCGTGCACTTATTATGGACCCAAAAATGATATTAGCAGATGAACCCACAGGGAATCTTGATAGTAAAACTGGCGTGGAAATAATTCAATTATTAAAAGAACTTAATCAAAAAGAGAAAAAAACGATTGTGATTGTGACTCATGACTCTGAAATTGCTAAACAGACAAACAGAATAATTAGGATAAAAGATGGACAGATAATTAATCATAATTAAAATGCAAATATGGCTTATTTTTTATTTATTGTAAAATCCGCTCTTAAAGATTTATTTAAGAATAAAATGCGAACATTTTTAACATCTCTTGGTATATTAATTGGTGTTGCTTCCGTGGTATTGTTATTGGCTTTTGGTATGGGTTTAAAAACTTATATTAAAGGACAGTTTGATAGTTTGGGGACGAATCTTATTTTTGTTCTACCGAGAAAAGTTTTTAGTCAGGGTGGTGGTTTTAGTAGTAGTGGTGGTTTGGGTGGTGGAATAAGATTTGATGAAAAAGATTATTTTAGTCTTAAAAGAATTAGGGAGGCAGAATTTGTTGTTCCGGCGTTTACAAAATCAGTAAAGATTGAGGCAAATGGTAAAACTGAATATTCAACATTTTATGCAACTAACGACGAAATTTTCCAGGCACGTAACTTGACCATAAAATATGGTTCAGTTATTACAAAGACTGAGGTTGAAAAAAGAAATAAGGTTATTGTAATAGGACCAAAATTAGCGGAAAAATTATTTGGTTCTGCTGAATACGCATTAGGAAATACGGTTAGGATTGATAGTCAAGCATTTAAAGTAATAGGAGTGTTGGAAGCCAAAGGAGGGGGCGGTTTTGGTGGACCTGATTTTGACACTTTTGCTTATGCATCATATAAATCTGCATATTCAATTAATCCCAATAAGACATTTTCCACAATGTTATTAAAAGCAAAAAACGAAGAAACTATACCGATTCTCAAAGCGCGCACGATTGAAGTATTAAAGAAGCGATACAAAGAAGATGATTTTCAGGTAGCAGAGTCAACCGAATTTATTAATACGATTAGCTCGATTTTTTCTGTTTTAAACATGTTTCTTGTGGCGATTGGAGCAATTTCACTAATCGTTGGAGGTGTGGGAATTATGAATATTATGTATGTTTCAGTAACAGAGAGGATTAAAGAAATTGGGATTAGACGGGCACTTGGAGCAACTCGTCGGGATATTCTCTTTCAATTTTTAGCAGAATCGGTACTTTTGTCTCTTATTGGTGGGTTTATAGGGCTATTGATAGCAACAGGTTTAATTTTATTGATTCGTCGTTTTTTCCCAGCAGCTATTGATATAACATCGATGTTGGTTGCTATTGGGACATCGTCTTTTATCGGTATTTTCTTTGGAGTTTTTCCTGCTCGAAAAGCTGCTAATCTTTCCCCGATGGACGCGATTAGATATGAGTAGTTAGGGGTTAGTAGATAGGAGTTAGGAGGAAATATATTAATTGAATTTTTGACACATTGGACAAAAATATGAGCTTCTACCATGATGCTTAATACGTTGAATATTTGACTGACATTCTTTACAAGGTTGATTTTCTCGATCATAAACGTGTAAATATTTTTGATAACTACCCTTATTACTATTTGGAAGAATAAAAGATTCATCTGATGCTGATGTTCCTTGATAGCTAATTGCTTTGCTTATTATTTTATTTATTACTAAATATAAGATGTTGATTTGTTTGGAGGTTAAAGAATTAGAGGGTTGTAGAGGATGAATTTTTGATTGGAATAAAATTTCGTTTGCATAAATATTACCAATTCCTGCCATTTTATTTTGATCAAGTAAAATTATCTTTATTGGTTGGGAAGAATGTTTCAATACGTCAATTAAATATTTTTTCGTGAAAGGATTTGACAATATGTCTGGGGATTTCGGAAATTCAGTGATTTTGGAAACTTTAATGTATCCAAATTTTCTTAAGTCGTTGTAGAAAAGTTTTGATTGATCGGTAAAATTAATAATAATTCTGGTTGTGGATCCCGGCATCTGTTGACTTTTTGTGAATGGAATGATGGTTGGGAATTTTGTGTGCTTTTTATCTTTTGAATATAAAAACTGACCACTCATTTTTAAATGAATGTTTAGATAGTAATCATTTTCCAATTTGATTGCTAGATATTTGCCTTTTCTGGATAATTCTATAATTTTTTGATTAAGAGTTATTTTTATATCTCCAATAAACTGTTTTTTTTCAATTACTTGAATATTTGATATTGTTTTTCCAATAATGTGACTTATTAAATAGGTGCGAATTGATTCAACCTCAGGTAGTTCTGGCATAAATAATTAGGTAATAGTTAACAGAAACCAGGCAATCTATAATAATAGAGAGAATGCTATTTCAATCTATTTATAAAGCTAAGAAATTTATTCTTAAATATTTCTTCAGTATATTTTTCTGATTCGTTTCGCGCATTGATTCGCATTTGTTGGCATTCTTTTTTACTTAAATTTTCAAATTCTTTAATTTTTTTGCACAAAAATTCCGGAGTTAACTGATCAAATAAATAACCGTTTTTACCTTCGACTACGGTTTCTTTTAAGCCGCCTGATTCATATGCAATTACAGGAAGTCCGTATCCCATTGCTTCAACTGGAGCGATTCCAAACTCCTCATCCACTGATGCAAACAAATACGCTTTTGCATTTTTATAAATATCTGATAATTGTTGATCGGTAATGTTACTTAAAATTTCTACTGTTGAACCGGCAATTGATTGTAAGTATTTTAAATCCCGACCCAACCCAACCACTTTAAGTTTAAACTTCATTTGATTAGCAGCATTTATTATAATGTCAATGTGTTTAGCGCGGGCAAGACGGGAGACGGTTAAGTAGTAGTTAGGGGTTAGTAGGTAGGAGTTAGGAGGTAGTTTATTTTGAATGTTTACGGGGGGATAAATTACGATGGATTTACGGCGATAAAACTTTTCAATTCTTTTTTGGGTTTCAATTGAGTTGGCGACAAAATAATTAACGCTTTGGGATGATGAATAATCATATAAACGCAAGTCGTGATTAATCAGATTTCCATAAACTTTAATTGGCCAATATTTTTGCCATTCAATTGCAGTTTCATAACCATATAAATAGCGAGGTGGATGATGCAAATAGCAAATGTGAATGGTTTTTTTTGAAGTTTTAATTCCTTTACTCATGTATGAACCAGAAGAGGAAATAACAACGTCATATTTATCAAAATTGAAACCTTTCCAAATTAACGGTGTGATAAATCGAAGCGGAGAATAAAACTTTTTTAATAACGGTATTTTATCTGCCCAGGATGTTTGAATACCCCAGTTTTTAAAATGATAAGAATGATATCCTAATTTGTCAGGGCTATAAAAAGAAGTAAAAACATCAGCATTAGCAAAGATATTTTTTAAAGCAACTAAAACTCGTTCAGCGCCACCAAACTCCTGTAATTGATCATGAACAATGGCAATTCTCATAATGTGATACGAATAATTGTATCATGCGAATGATGCGAATATGCGAATTATTATTACTTAGGGTATATAATTTAAAGATGACAATATTACAATCAATAATCTTGGGAATTGTTGAGGGGATAACTGAATTTTTGCCGGTTTCTTCAACAGCTCATTTAATTATTATCAGTAAATTTCTTAGACTTCCTCAAACTGATTTTCAAAAATTTTTTGAAGTATTTATTCAGTCAGGGGCAATTTTTGCTGTTGTTCTTTTGTACTTTAATTACATATTAAAAAATACAAAACTAATTAGTAAGTTGTTGATTTCTTTTTTTCCAACCGCTATTGTTGGTTTTTTACTATATAAAATTATAAAAAATATTTTTTTTGAGTCATTTATTCTAATCATTTTTGCTTTAATAATTGTTGGGTTATTGTTTATTTTCATCGAATATTTAATTAAAAATAAGAAAGTAAGGTTGCAAAAGAATATTAATTATTTAACAACTTTCGAAGCGATTTTAGTAGGCTTAGTTCAATCGATAGCGGTTATACCAGGAGTTTCCAGGTCGGGGATTGTGATGTTGATAATGATGGTAAGAGGATATAAACGTGATCAAGCAGCACAATATTCTTTTTTATTAGCGGCTCCGACGATTTTTGCCGCGTCTTTGTATGATTTTTTTAAAATGCGTTCAATCTTTGCTACCTCAACTCAATATCTGCCCCTATTATTAATAGGTTTTATTGCTTCATTTATCGTTGCGTACATTGTTATGAAATGGTTTATTAATTATCTGCAAAATAACTCATTATTTTATTTTGGGATTTATCGGATTGGACTTGCTATAATATTGCTCATATCGCGTCCGTAGTTCAATGGATAGAATATGGGCTTCCGGAGCCTATGATACGGGTTCAATTCCTGTCGGACGCACATTGTAAAGGTAACCAAAGCATGGTAAATATTTTACCTTTACAATGTAAACTCCATGGGTTTACCCTGTAAATATTTGATACATCAAATATTTACAGGGCCTATGGTTCAACGGCAGAATGTGGCATTCGCATTGCCAAGATCCGAGTTCAATTCTCGGTAGGTCCACATTAGAAACTGTTCCCAACGGAATAGTTGGGATTACAGTTTCTTATGTCCTTCCGAAGTGAAGTTTCGGCTGCGTGGCTGTAAGCCTCGAGACGAACCTGAACGAAGGAGGACTAAATATATTAAAATTGCGCCTGTAGCTCAGCGGTAGAGCGCTACTCTTATAAAGTAGATGTCCTTGGTCCGAGTCCAAGCAGGCGCACATTAGAAACTATTTTTGAGAGTAATTTGAGATGACGGTTTTTATGTTCTTTTAAAGTGAATTCTCGTCTTGGATGGATGTAAACCGCGAGATGAATTTGAACGAAGGAGGACTAAACGATAAATTTTTAGTATAATATTTCGTACTTTTATGCCA
>PFTH01000068.1 GCA_002789465.1 Candidatus Roizmanbacteria bacterium CG_4_9_14_0_8_um_filter_34_12
GTCTTTTTCCACTCTTGTTACCGGTGTCCCGGCGAAGTTGCTGGAAATCGCGAGCATTTCTGTTAAAAATTCTTTATTGGTCTCCAAATCTTTTTCCTCATACGGCAGTGAATGTGATGTCAGATACTCTTTTTCCTGTTTGGAAAAGGCGCAGTCTTTAATTGTATAAACAGTTATTTTCATGACTAATTTTAATTATGAATAACTCAAAACTATTTGTCAAATGCTTTTAGCTCTTTTAACTTCCACATAAAAAGCGCTACTTTTTTTCTCGCATTAGAGTCAATGACATAACGAAGGGCTTCTTCAAGGACCGGCCTGGGGATGGTTTTTGAAAGCTTGATATAAAGACTTTTCCGCCTTTCATCAGCTAATTTTTTTGCCAGATGAACGCCAAACACCTGAAATTCACGGGAAACATAGCGGTCTTCAAGGGGGTTGAATTTTTTTAATATGTCTTTGATGGACTGCATTATTAAATCTTTGTTAATAATTTTTGGTACAGATTAATATATTCTTTTGCACTTTTGTTCCAGGAAAGATCCTTGATCATTGCTGCCAAAACCATTTTCTGATATTTCACTTTATCATTCTGCCAAATTGCAACAGCTTGTTTTAATTTTTTTTCCAAATCAAAAGAACTGTAATTCTTAAACAAAAATCCATCCTCTCCGTCCTTTATTGAATCTTTCAAACCACCGGTTGCCCGGGCGATTGGCAACGTTCCGTAGCGCATTGCAATCATTTGAATAAGACCACAGGGTTCATATTTTGAAGGAACCAAAAGAAAATTGCATCCAGCGTAAATTTGTGACGCCAGCCTACTGTCGAAAACGGGAATATAGGCAATGTTTTTTTCATAAAAACTGGCAAGCCAATTAAATCTTTCCACCCATTCAATTTCTCCTTCTCCTAATATAACAAACTGGAATTTTTTTAGATTAATCCGGCGGAACATTTTATGGATTAATTCTATCCCTTTTTGTTTAGAATCAAACCGGCCAATAAATCCAATAAGAGGAATTTTTTCCGACACAGTAAATCCTAATTTTTCTTGCAGAAACTTTTTGTTCATTTCTTTTCCCTGATGAAGGGGATATATTTTATAAGGATAGTTTTCGGTCACATTGGTTGCATTGTAATGGTAAATAAGATTTTTGTCTTTTAAAGGACAGCGGGAGTCATAATCTATACCATTTAAGATGCCAAATATTTTTTGTTTTTCATTTTTAATGATTTCGTCAAGTCCAGCGCCGTATTCTTCAGTTAGGATTTCTTTAGCGTAGGTTGGTGAAACAGTATTAACAAGATCAGCATGAATAATTCCTTCAAGTAAACGATTTATTTGTCTTTTTTTTATTTCCCACCTTAAGACGTGACATTTTCCCAGATCAATTCCCATTTTTGCCAAAGTGTCAACCGACATTTTTCCCTGATGGGTAAGATTATGGATTGTTAAAAGTGTTTTATAAGGTAAATTTTTATGTTTTATTATTAGGGGAATTAATCCGTTATGGCTATCATTACAGTGAATTATTTCTGGCTGCCAGGAAAGATAATTTTTTTCCAAAATTTCCACAATAACCAGGTTTAAAAAAGGAAATAAATCCTGGTTTGGGACGTCTAGATATTTTTTGTTTTTTATAATATAAACGGGAAGGTGGGAGTCCAAAAAGTGAATTTGATAAAGAGTAATTTTTTCCTTTTTTTTATCGTAAGTTACGGAAAAAGTTTTGATTTCTTTTCTTTTTACCCGATGGAGTTTAAAGGCTTTATAATAAGGTAGAATTATCCTAATGTCGATACCTTGAGTATAAAGAGTCTTGGGAAGGGAACGGGCAACATCACCAAGTCCTCCTACTTGGAAAAAGGGAGCTAATTCCCAGACGACAAAAAGTACTTTCATGATTAATTATACCAACTTGATGGGTTTTTTTTCTATCAAAGGAATAAATTTTTCTTTAAGAATGGTTTTCAAATCATACTGGCTGCGGCTGCGGTAGTTTAGTTTTACTCTCAGGCTTTGTTCGATAAAGTTTTTTACCAGTTCGGCGGCCTTTTCCGGATTGACAGCTCTATAATCTATATATTTGATAAATTCTCCACCTACTTCGCGGAAAACTTTTAGGTCGGAAACTAAGATAGCTGTTTTGGTTAATGCCGCTTCAAGCAAGGGCAAGCCGAAGTTTTCGCTTTTGGATAGGAAAAAGACTATATCAGCGATTTGATAGAGGTCGTGGATTTCCGATCTCATCAGCGCCCGATTAAGAAAATCGTTGAAAAAGATGACATTATTTTTTAGGTCAAGATCGTCAATCTTTTTTTTCAATCGGTCATAATATTCAACGGTAGAACGATGGCTTGAAGGTTTGCCGGTGATTATATAACATATTTGAGGATAGGTTTTTTTAAGTTCGCGGATAATATCGAGGCAGTAGTCAATATTTTTTCTCTCCAATATATTTACCGGAGAAAGAATCAGAGGAAATTTTTTGATCAAATTATATTTTTCAATAATTTCCCAGATGAGATCGTCAATTTCCAAAAAATACCTAATATCAATACCATTGGGAATAACGACAGTTTCGCCGTGATGAAGCCCCATAAGCTGCGCAAATGGTTCCCTGAAACTCTCTGAAATGAGAATATAAGTCAAGTTTTTTATAGGAGTTGTTAAAAGCTCTTTTTCTAATTTTGAGTGGATAATTTTGTTGAGATCTTTGATTTGGAATTCGTTGATATATGAATGATCATGGATCCAGCCAAAATACTTTTTTTTTGGATATTTTTTGACAAAATTTTTAAAGGCATAGACAAAAGGCAGATTTCTAACAATGGTGATCATGTTGTGGGTGACAACAACGTCGATTTTCTCAAGGGCTTTTTCCAACCCTTGGTCAATAATGCCGGCCAGTTTATAAAATTCATCGTCGATGATACCCTTATCCAAAATTTTTTCTTGCAAAAAGGGATTAAAGCTCATTACAGACTGTAATTCGGGAATGACGACCAATTTAATTCTTGGGTTTTTTTCTTCACCTGATCCGGTAATCACAGTAATCTCGTAACCGAGATTAGTTAGTATTTCAGCGTGTTCTTTAACCATGCCTTCAACGCCGCCGATATTAGGCGGATAGGCAAAGTGCAAAATCGCAATTTTTTTCATAAAGTTATATTCGGTCGCTTGAATTCGCGACCTTAACTTTGTTTTAATATTTCTTTATAAAGATTTTCATAATTATTAACCATGGTTTCTGTTGAAAAATTTTTCACTACATGCTCTCGGCAATCCTTAGGATTAATTGTAGCAATTTTTACCAAAGCTTCCTTGAGTCCGTCAATCCCTTTTTCTGGATTAACAACAAATCCGGTTTTTCCGTCAACAATTAAT
>PFTH01000179.1 GCA_002789465.1 Candidatus Roizmanbacteria bacterium CG_4_9_14_0_8_um_filter_34_12
CCCTCGCTTCGGCTGGCGAAATTTTTTGCGGCGAGCTTTTGATTCTTTTCCTTGCCCCTCCCTCCCAGCGCGGAAAAGGTTAGGGTACTCCCTTTATTTTTATTGCTTGAATTTTGAAAATTTGGTATCATTATATTGAAAGCATAACACATCACTATCATACTATCAAATAATTGAAAATATGGCAACAGAAATCAACATAGGCGAAAATATAAAGAAACAACGGGCAAAACTGGGTTTGTCGCAAGAGGATTTTGCCAAGAAATCCGGCGTGAAATACACCACTCTAACAAAAATTGAGAGTAATGTAATAAAAAAGCCGTCCGTTATGATTATGTCTAAATTAGCCAAAGCATTTGGCGTTTCAATTGAGGATTTAATAAAATAAAACTATGGAAACAAATTTACTTATCGCGATTGCAAATTTAGTAAAAGATCCGGTTACAAATTTGAAGTCCCGTTACAAATCTATAAACAGAGCGAACAGCATGGGGGACGCTTTGGAATTTTATATAAAAGATTTATTTTGTAATTCTTTGCACGAAAATAACCCTGAAAAGAAAAATGAAATTTATGAAAAGTATTTTTCATATTTTGGGAACCAAAACAACCCCCCGGATTTTATAGTGAGGGACGGCGATGCAATTGAAGTAAAAAAGATTGAAGGATTTAGAAGCGCTTTAGCGTTAAACAGCTCTCCTCCCAAAAATAAGTTGTGCTCAGATGATATAAGGATAACTGCAGTTTGTAAAAAATGCGATGGTGGAAATTGGAAAGAGAAAGAGCTTTTTTATGTTATTGGTAATGCAAAAAGCGGTATTATAAAATATTTATTTTTTGTTCATGGGACTTGCTATGCAGCTGACCACGAAACTTATGACAAGATCCATGCCCCGATAAAAAAAGAGGTTGACTCTGTTTTAGATTCGTTGGGATTTGAAAAAAGCAAAACTGTCGAATTGGGGAAAGTCAAAAAAGTTGACCCGCTCGGAATAACCGAATTGAGAATTAGGGGAATGTGGGGCATTGAAAATCCAATTAAAGTTTTTGATTATGTTGCACCAATTGACCAGAATGCAGAGTTTTCTGTCAATGCAATTATGTTGAGAGAAAAATACTTGTCGTTCCCTGAAAAAGACAGAAGAAATCTTGAAAAACTTGCTAGTGGTAAATTTCTTATTAAAGACATAAAGATAAAGTCGCCGAATAATCCGGCAGAATTGTTAGAGGCAAAACTTTTAAGTTTTAGAAAATAATATGAAATTAGTATCTTTATTCACAGGTGCAGGGGGGCTAGACCTTGGTTTCAAGAAAGCAGGATTTTCTGTTGTTTGGGCAAATGAATATGACCCAACAATTTGGGAAACTTTTGAGCATAATTTTCCAGAGACCGTTCTTGATAAAAGAAGCATTGTTGATGTTCCTGCTTCGGAAATTCCTTTTGCAGACGGAATAATTGGCGGACCGCCCTGCCAAAGCTGGAGCGAGGCTGGTGCGGGGCGCGGCATAAACGACAAACGAGGGCAATTATTTTTTGAATATATTAGGATTTTGAAAGAAAAACAGCCGCTGTTTTTCTTGGCAGAAAATGTATCCGGCATTCTTTTGCCGCGCCACCGCGAAGCGTTTAGCCAAATTTTGAAGCAGTTTGCAGATGTTGGCTACAATGTCAGCTATAAGCTGCTTAATGCTAATGATTATGGGGTTCCCCAAGACAGATTAAGGGTTATCATAATTGGCTACCACAAAAATAAAGTCGGCACTTCTTTTGAATTTCCGAAGCCGTTAGATCGTAGACCTGTTTTGAAAGACGCTATTTATGATTTGCGCCGAGCAAAACCGGCGAAGGAATTTAATAAAACAAATGGGGATTTAGAAATTCCAAACCACGAATATATGAACGGTGGATTTTCAACGATTTATATGTCCAGAAACAGAGTGCGCTCGTGGGATGAGCCGTCTTTTACAATCCAAGCCGGAGGTCGCCATGCGCCTATTCACCCACAAGCCCCCAAGATGAAATTTATTGAAGAAAATAAAAGAATCTTTATACCCGGCAAAGAACATTTATACCGCCGCCTTTCAGTTAGGGAATGTGCTAGAATACAAACTTTTCCCGATCATTTTATTTTCAAGTATCGCGATGTTGCGGATGGGTATAAAATGATTGGAAATGCCGTGCCAGTTGAATTTGCCAAAAACATTGCCACAAAAATTATACAAGACCTGAAAAACATCAACAAGAGTTATGGACAAATTTACGAAGAAAAAGCGCAGCGAGATTATGTCAAAAATCCGGTCGCGCGACACTCAAGTTGAAAAGTTGGTTTTTCGGGAGCTTGCTAGGCACGGCATTTATTTTCAAAAATACTACAAACGCGCAATCGGGAATCCCGATATAGCCCTGCCGAAAAAGAAAATAGCGGTTTTCATTGACGGAGATTTCTGGCATGGCTATCAATTTTTGAAATTAAAAAAGCGTTTGCCAAAAGAGTATTGGTTAGAAAAAATCGAGAGGAATGTTAAGCGAGATAAGTTGTATCGGGCAAAACTCAAACGGCAGGGCTGGAAGGTGTTGCGCGTTTGGGAACATGAGGTGAGGAAGGATTTTGAAAAAACGATAAAAAAGGTTATAGTATTTTTGAAATAAGCTCGCCGCAAAAAATTTCGCCAGCCGAAGCGAGGGCGCGGCGGAAGGGGGGTGTGGGGGGAATTCCGCC
>PFTH01000081.1 GCA_002789465.1 Candidatus Roizmanbacteria bacterium CG_4_9_14_0_8_um_filter_34_12
AGCTATCTGTTAGAACATTAAACTCAATGGGTATTCAACCGGATTTTATTATCGCCAGGTCAGAGAAGTATTTAGACCAACGTCGTCGTGATCGTTTTGCCCTATTTTGCAATATGCATGCCGATGACATTATTTCAAATCCGGATTTAGATAATGTCTATGAAATTCCTCTAATGTTGCATAAACAAGGAATGGATGAAAAAATAATGAAAAAGTTGAGCTTGCCGATCAAAAAGCCTGAATTAGCCGATTGGAATAGTTTGCTTGAAACGATAAAAACTCCCAAAAAAACAAGCATTACAGTTGCGATAGTAGGAAAGTATTTTGGTACGGGCGAATATCAGCTACGGGATTCATATGCAGCGCTTTTTGACGCGATTGACCACGCAAGCTGGAAGAATAATATCGCAGTTAAAACCGTTTGGGTCGACGCACAAAAGTTTGAGAATGATGAAAGATTAATTGGGAAACCCGACGGAATCATTGTCCCGATCGGTTGGGGAGAACGTGGAGCGGAAGGAATGATCAAAGCTGCCGATTATGCAAGAATCAATAAAATTCCCTATTTGGGATTATGCTATGGTATGCAGTTGGCAGTGGTGGCGTTTGCCCGATCGGTTTTAAGATTAAAATGTGCAAATACTGCAGAGAATGACTTACAAACAAAATATCCTGTAATTCATATGATTCCTGCACAAAAAGATGTGGTCAAGCGAAGAGCTTATGGGGGGACAATGCGTTTGGGTTCTTGGAAAGCGAAAATTAAAAAAGACACATATGCTTGGGAAATATATAAAACTGATTTTACAAGTGAACGTCACCGCCACCGTTGGGAGTTTAATGATCAATACACTAAACAATTCGAGAAAGCCGATTTAATAATTTCCGCACGTTCTGTAATTGAAAATTTGGTGGAAATTGTTGAGCTCCCAAAATCAATCCACCCATTTTATTTTGGAACGCAAGGCCATCCTGAATATAAAAGTCGTCCGCTTAATCCCCATCCGGTATTTGTGGAGTTTATTAAGAAAAGCGAGGAATATAAAAACAAGCGAAAATAAATTAACCTAATTACCCTAATTGACCTAATTAACCTAAATAATAACCAATAACCCAATTGGAAATTGGGAATTTTTTAGGTCAATTAGAAATTAGAATAATTAGAAATTTTTAAATGATTTATTGTTTGTATTTTTATTGTCTATAATTTATAATAGCCTTTATGGGAAATTTTATTGTTTATAAAGATTTAACATTGGCAGTTGGTGACATGGTTAGCTTGGTCTATAAAATTAAAGAAGGTGAGAAAGAGCGTCAACAAATATTTAAAGGAATAATATTAAGAATAAAAGGCGCTGATGATGCTAATCGCATGATTACAATTCGTAAAGTTTCAAAAACTGGTATTGGAATTGAAAGAATTATCCCTCTGATGTCTCCAAATATTGTTAGCATAAAAGTAGATAGAAAAAGTTCTTATCGTAAAGCAAAATTATATTTTATCCGCGATTTGACAGAAAAAAAGGTGCGTAGAAAACTTTATAGTAAGAAATGAACTCCTTAAAACAGGAAGTGGGAAAGATAGGTGAAAATGCTGCATGTGACTATCTTCAAAAGCAAGGCTATTTAATTATTGAAAGAAACTTTCGTAGCAAAGGAGGAGAAATTGATATTATCATTCAAAAATCGAACAAAATTGTTTTTGTTGAAGTAAAAACACGTATTGGTGACACTAAAGGAAGGCCATATGAGGCTGTAAATTACTACAAATTAAGCCATTTAAAGCGTGCAATCAAATATTATTTATTGCAAAATCCTTACAAAAATAGTAAACTTTCAATATTTGTAATAGGAATTATTCTAAACGAAGATCATTCTATTAAAGAATTGAAGTGTTATGAAGATGTGGGGATGTAATGTTGTTTATAAATTTCTAATTCCTAATTACTCTAATTTTTAAATAAATCCCAATTTCCAATTGGGTTATTGGTTATTATTTAGGTTAATTAGACAATTAGATTAATTAGTAATTAGTAATTCTCTTATGTTTTCCATACCAAACTTAGCTATCAATCGATTTTGGGAAAAGATCAGTAATTTTATTCCTGATTTATTAATGGGTCTTTTTGTATTGATAATTGGTTTACTTATTGGTAATCTTCTTAAGAAAGTTGTAAAGACTTTGATTACTTTCTTTAAAATTCCTTATTTATTGGAAAAAGCAAAATTAAGCAGCAAGGCGCAAATTAATATCTGGTTAGATATTTTGGCAGAAATTTTTCGTTGGACTGTGATAATTATGTTTCTAATTCCAACCCTTGAGGTTTGGGGTTTGTCTCGTGCAACCGGTGTGATAAATCAGTTATTACTATACTTACCAAATGTAATTGTGGCTGTAGTAATCGGTTTTATTGGATCGATAATAGCTAATTTAGGAGCCGATCTTGTTAAAAGCAGTATTAAATCAATGGGTGTAGCTTCAGCTAATACAATGGCGATGTTTACCCGTTCTACAATAATATTTTTTACGATTCTGGTGATTATGAATCAGTTAGGTGTTGCTCAAGATTTGATTAGAATTTTATTCACTGGAATTGTTGCGATGCTTGCCATTGCCGGAGGACTTGCTTTTGGACTGGGGGGAAAAGATTTGGCCAAGGAAATATTAAAAGGCCTTAAAAAGAAAATTAAATAGGTAAGAGTTCACGGTCTTTGACACGAGGCTTGTAAAAGTAAAT
>PFTH01000090.1 GCA_002789465.1 Candidatus Roizmanbacteria bacterium CG_4_9_14_0_8_um_filter_34_12
AAGATAAATATAAAAATATCAAACCGGAAAAATTCAATCGTCTGGGAAAATTAATCTACACAACTACCAGTGGTAACGGTAAAATCTATAAAATAGTATATTAATCGTAAGTCCAATCTATTTTGACCCCAACTAATCTACTTAAATTCATTGATTATTGAAAATTGAACATTGATCATTTATTACCCCTATCTCCCTTTATCATCCTCTATCCTTCCCTTATTCCCCCTACACCTTCCCCAAAACCCTCAAAGCCCCCTAAACTCCCTTATTTTTGGTTTGAGGCTTCACAACAACATATAAAATGACCCTCTTGACAGTTAATGAAGAATTTGCTATGTTTAAATCTGAGCATTACTACTCGTCGTCCCCTCATATACGAGCGATAGTGATGCTCTTTTTTTAGAAAATGTATCCGATTCATCGAATTACAGTTTCCTATCCACCGAAGTGAGGTTTCGTCTGCGTGGCTCCCGTTCTGCAACTGGATAAATTCCAGCCACGAAACGAATCTGAACACAGGTGAATCACTTACAAATGATACAAAGTCACAGGAATACTCAAGTTCTTCTTTATTAATTGTTTGAACTGATTCTTAACAAAATCAGTCAAATATTTTTTGTTTTCTGAGCGTTTTCTTAAAATAATATTAATATTTTGTGTATTCTGCATAAGAACAATATAAACAACGAATATTAATTTGTCAAGTCCTATAGAAATATTGATGTTTACTATAAGATAACCTATATTAAAATATCGTCAATATAGCTTGTTACAACAGACAATTAACTTCATAAAAATCTATGTGGATAACTACTAATATCATACGCAACTGTTTTTTAGTATAATTGCCTAATATGATTTTTTCCCTGATGACATACAACACTTGTTTTAACCAAGCGGTAGAAAGACTAACAAAGCTTTTAAAAATCCACAGCCCAGATATTCTTTGCTTTCAAGAAATTGAAACAACAGAAAAAAACCTTCAAATAATTACTAATTATGGTTATACTCTTGCAGATTATTCGAATTCATTTATTAAATTTGGGAAGATTTACGGCTTAGCCACTTTTTATAATCCAAAGACAATTGCATTCAATAATTCAAAAACAATTTTTTTACAAAAAAGTATTTATGAGGCATTACTGACCTTGCTACGCATATTTAGAGGTGGTAATAAACCACGTACAGTCTTAAAAACTAACTTTCAACACATAACAACTAAAAAAAAACTAATTGTTTTTAATACTCATTTATCGTTGCATGGAACCAACAGCATTCGTATAAAACAGCTTGAAAATGTTCTACAAGATGCTGCGATTTTTAAAACACCCACTATTGTTAGCGGTGACTTTAATTATTCGTACGGTCGAAAGAAATTTGAATCGCTAATGCATAAATACCATTTCTCTGAAGCTACAAACCATATTACTTATACTTTTGAGTGGATATTTTTGCGCTTCTTTTCCTTTAGAAGTAAAAATGATTATGTACTTTATCGTAATTTCCAATCTGGACAGTCCAAAAAAATTTCTGTTGGTTTTTCCGACCATTTTCCAATCATTTCGCGTTTTCAATTATAAAAATGAAAGTCTCTGCAATTGTCCCAATTTTTAACGAAGAAAAAAATATTAAAGAAATATTTAAGTAAAAATGTTGATTAATTCTATTTATTTTTTACTAACATCATCAACGATCAATCTTTCTGCTTGTTTTAGATATGATCGAAGTTGATCAATCAAGTGGTATTTTTTCTTCTTTTTGGATTTGGATAAAGAATAACCGGCTCCCCCCATTGGATAGTCAAAAATCTTTTTATCAATTTTTTTCTTAAGGACCATATAAGCAGTGGCAATTATGTATTTATAATACAATCGCAGATTTCCTTCTTTTTCAATTCTCCGTAACGAAAAAACGATTTTAATACCATCTAAATAACGAGCATGTACCCCCCAAGATACAGCTTTTCCAATAATATTGTGATCTTCTGCTAAAAATAGTTTTTCATCAAATCCTCCAACTAGAGAGAAAAAATTTTTTTCCCAAATCATATTTCCGCCTGATGAAAATGGACGCGGCATTAGTTGTGAAAGTTCAATAATAATATTGACCAGTTCAAAAATCAGACGTGAATGAATATTTTTATCTTCTGGCAAGATTTTCGGTATATAAACCAAACTAGGTTTCATCTTAATTGTATGTTGTAGGTTTTTACAAAAACCTCTTATTATTTGACTGTCTGCGTCTAAAAAGACTAAATATTTACCCTGACTCTTGCCAGCTCCAAAATTCCTCTGTATGGAAACATTACTTTTTTTTATTTTATAACAGCGAATTTTTAATTGAGGAAAGTGTGATGGAATTGTTATTGTCATATCAGAAGATCCGCCATCAACAACAATCACTTCAAAATTACGGATATTTTGATTTTGCAAATCTTCCAGAAGCCGAGGTAAACATTGCTCTTCATTTAAGGTGGGAATAATAATAGAAAAAAAAGGTTGCATATGTGTTATTATATCAACATTAGCCTGTTCTTGTTTCCAACTTAGAAAGCAAAAAATTAGTTGTTTAATAAAATTAAAAATGTTAGTTTCCGTTGTTATCCCTTGTTTTAACGAAGAAAAAGTTATTGCTGCTTGTTTAACTGCTTTAGTAAGTCAAAAA
>PFTH01000116.1 GCA_002789465.1 Candidatus Roizmanbacteria bacterium CG_4_9_14_0_8_um_filter_34_12
TCCCCTAGATTATCTTTCCTATAGTTTTTAACGATAATCAGTTATATATTGATTCCAAAAAGGGTGGGACAGGGTCTGCTTGGCTTCCGGCCCCGATCATATTGTGGGACACGGTGAGTTCGAGACTCCCGCCCACCCTTTGGTATCTTCAATAAGTAAAGGCTGACAAATAGAACGATGCGGGTCCGATATTGTGTCGGACACACGCTTAACAACGTAAGCCTTCAGCCTTTACTTTAGCTTGAGTATATCATGATCGTGCCACTCCATAAATTGTAAATGGAGAGTTTAGGGACACGGAAAGGCGGTGAATAAAATGGAAGAAATAATTGACAGGAATAATGCTTTATACGTAGGCATTGATGTTCACCGTTATGAACATACGGCTGTTTGTGCAGATAGATTTGAGGAGGAAAAAGGAAGTCTTTCTTTTGCCAATACACCAATTGGTATACAACAGTTTATCAACTGGTTAAGCGCAATTGGTGAACCCAATCTCACCAAGATCATCGGTGTGGAAGGCAGTAACGGAAACGGTAGATTTTTGACTGAATCCCTTTCCCAAGATTATTCACAGATTTATGAGATTAATCCCATCAGGACAAAACAGAGAAGAAATTTCGGCACCAGAGGAGACAAATCAGATGCGGTTGACGCCAGATTAATTATTGAAGTGTTAACCAGAAAACTTGACGAGCTTCCCAGGATTACGATTCAGGACCGTTCAAAGACAATGACTACTTTGGAACAGCTGGTCATTTTCCATGAAGATTTGATTTTTCAGATTACCAGATTAAAAAACCAGCTGCATCTTCTGTTTCATGAGATTGAACCGGAATACCAGTCGCACCGGGGATCATCATTTAGTGTCAGAATACTTGATGTCTGGCTGAAAAAATGTGGCAAGAAGGTAATTCTTTCCGACCCTAAACATATCAAATATTTCATGATCCTGGAAAAAATCAGACAATTAAGACGGCTTAAGCGCACCAGCAAAAGAGTTGATGGAGAAATGAAACTATTAATCAATCAAATCAAACCCAATCTCTTAACTTTTCCGGGAGTAGGCATTGTAACAGCCGGAAAGATCATCACCGCTGTTAAAGGCATAGACAGATTCAGGTTGGATACCTTTATTAAGTATGCCGGTATCGCTCCTGTTGAAAAGCAATCAGGAAGAAACAAAAAACATAAACAGAATAAATGCGGCAACAGACAGTTGAACAATGCTATTTATACTGTAGCCTTAACCCAATTAAGAGGTCATTCTAAAGCTAAGGCCTATTTTCAGAAAAAGATTGCTGAAGGAAAAACCAAAAAGCATGCCATACGCTGTTTGATGAAAAGAGTTGCCTGTATCATTTACGGATTATTAAGAAGCAGGGAAAATTATCGCGGATAAGATAATCTGGGGAACCCTATAGGAAATTGGTTCTTGACATAGAACGTCTCGAACATTCCGCTGAAAGCGGAACAAAGAAAAACGTAAAAATTTTAAAGAACTTTTATCTTCTCTCTTAACTTAACCCTATATTTGAGTAAAAGCACAACTATGGGTATTAAAAAAGATAACAGAAGAAGTAATGGGCTTTCCCAACTAAATAATCCTTTATATCTAAAATCTGAAATTGGGAAAAGGAATGGTGTAGTAAAATGTGTGTGGCCGGGAATGTCCAGTAAAATATGAAATAACCAAAATAATTCTGGCCATTGCAATTTTTTAAAAATAAACGATGAACCTATAAATACAGCAAGCCAAATTATAATGCTGTGTGTAAGTCCATAAAGTTCAAAAAACCATTTTGGAGCATCACTCCATCCAGTTGGAATTTGATTTTTTGTGATAATCAGATAAGGTATCAGAAAGATGAGCCATATAAAATCAGGTGCAACACTAAAAATTATCGACTGGTTAAACCATTTTTGGTTTCTCGTGTTTTTTGGTGCTAGTGCTGCGCCCCATAACCCGTGAGCAATTATGTTCATGTTTTTATTTTCTCAAATTTCAGCATATTTGCCAAATCATACGGCTAGTTTGCTGACTATAAGATTTGATATAACTAACGATTAACTTATAGATTTTACTTTTATAGGATTTAACTTTTCCTAGTTTTTATTTTTGATTACAATTTCTAAGTATTTTTCACTATTAATACAATCTAAAGTATTATTTTTAGCCGTATATTTTGGCAATTAAGTCGAATTGTTTTATGAGACTTCGTACAGTAAAAACAGCATCTGGTAAATATGCTATTCAAGTGGTATCAAAACATCTAGGTATTCTTACAGTTTGAAGTGAACCCCTTTTACTGTATGTCAAGTACCTAATTTTGGGTAACCAAAAGAAGTTGTCACAGAATCAGTAAAATGTATGGATATGTTTCAACTTAATCAAATACCCTCTGATGCCCAAATCAGAAAATATTTACGAAGAATTATCTTTGGGAAAAATATATATTGTCCGGAGTGTAAAACAAGCCATGTGTTTGCCGATAAGGGAAGATATCGTTGCAGGAAGTGTCGTATCCGTTTCTCTCTCACTTCGCATACATGGTTAAACAATATGAAGCTACCTTTACGAGAGTTCTGGTTATTATTGTACTGTTGGACAATACAAATACCCATAAAACAGGCTGCAACATTAGTCTCTCGTTCTGAGGTTACGATCTATGATTGGTACAGGAAGTTTAGATGCCACATAACAGCAGATGAACAGGTTTTGAATCATCTCATTCAATTAGATGAAGCATATTTTGGAGGAAGACAAGGAAAGGCACTTTTTA
>PFTH01000025.1 GCA_002789465.1 Candidatus Roizmanbacteria bacterium CG_4_9_14_0_8_um_filter_34_12
ATGTCTTTGAATAAAAACCAGGAGGACGATTTAAATTCCAATTATCCTTTGCTTAATCTTGACAGCAAGATTTTTATTGCTGAACTGATTCGCGAAAAGGTTTTTTTGATGATGGGTAAAGAAATCCCTTATCGTTCAACCGTTATTGTTGAAGAAATCACTGAAAGGAATGAGAAATTAACTTACATTAAGGCAAAAATTTTAACGACTGAAGACCGTTATAAAAAAATGCTGATTGGTGTTGGAGGACGAAAGATTAAGGAAATCGGTGCCTATGCCCGCAAAGAAATTGCTCTTGCCACCAGCAAGAAAATCTACCTTGATTTGACGGTTGAAACTGACCCCCACTGGCAGGAGGTTTATTACACTTAAGTTCTACTTATCCATTGACAAACCGTACTGAATTTAGTACTATTGGTTTTATGAATACAATTTCAACTATTATTCCTGCCAATGAGGCACGATCTAACTTTTATCAGCTCCTTGAAGAAGTTGATACAAAATTGCAGCAATTTATCATAACGCTTCGCGGTAAAGCAAAAGCAGTGATCATGTCTGCTGAAGAGTTTGCCGGATGGCAAGAAACTTTAGAAATCTTATCAGATAAAAATCTGATAAAAAGCATAAAAACAGGTGTGGTGGAAATGCAACAAAAAAAAGGAGTTTCTGAAGAAAAAGTCAATAAACTCCTAAAATGGTAATTACAACTATATGGAAATCGTTTATTCTCCCGAGTCCATTAAAAAGTTAAATAAAATTCCTCCATCTGATCTAAAAAAAGTCAAGAAAAAAATAGATTTGATTAAAGCAAATCCTATCTGCGGGAAGTTATTAAAAGGAGATTTCCAAGGTCTTTACAGCATAAGAGCTTGGCCACTTCGAATAATTTATTCTTTTGATAAAAAAAGACAAACGGTTTTTATCGTGACGGTTGATTATCGAGGAAGCGTTTATAAAAATTAAATTAAACCCTTTTAACTCTTTAACCCGTTAACTCTTTAACTCTTTTTACACATTCTTCTTTCCCCAAAATCTCCATTGATTCATTCAAGGGTGGGGAGATTTTTTTGCCGGTGATGGCAACACGAAGCAACATAAAAAACTCGCTGTTTTTTAACTCGGAGTTTTTCGCGGTTTGCACCAATTGATTTCCGATATTATCCACAGTCCAATCTTTTATTTTCTCCAGATCTTTACTTATCTGTTTAAATAATTCTTTTTTTCCTGATAAATCAATTTCATATTTTTCCGGTGGCTTGAAAAAAAACTCACACATTGGCAAATAATCCGATAGTTTTTTTATTCTCTCTTGAATTAAAGGAATCGTTTTTTCAACTAAGACCTCATCAAATATAACTTTTTGTTTTTTATAGAAATCTACGATTTGACTTTTGACTTTTGACTTTTGACTTTTCCTTATGTACATTCCATTCATCCATTCCAACTTTTTTAAATCAAAAATTGGAGCAGCGACATTAATATCTTTTAAATCAAAAAGTTGAATAAACTCTTCACGTGAAAAAATCTCCTTTCCTTTTGGATGACTCCAACCCATTAAAGAAAGATAATTTAAAACTACCTCTGGCAAGAAACCTTGTTCTTGATACCAACTAACATTTGTATGTCCCTGTCTTTTGGAGAACTTTGATTTGTCAGGATTGCGAATAATCGGTGTGTGGAAAAATAGTGGTTTTTTCCAATCAAGAAAATCATAGAGTAAAATTATTTTTGCCGATGATGTAAGCCATTCTTCTCCTCGTACCATATGTGTCACACCCATTAAGTGATCGTCAACCACCACTGCTAAAAAATAGGTAGGATAACCGTCAGATTTTAGTAAAACCTGCTCGTCCACATCGTTTGACTGAAAAACAATTTCTTTTCGTAGCTCATCCTTCATTATGATTTGAGTATTTTCTGGAACTCTAAGACGGATAACCCACGATTCTTTTTTAATTCTTTCTTGGACTTCTTCTTTTGCTAAATTACGACAGTGCTTATCATACATCGGAACTTTTCCCTCTTTCTGTTTTTTCTGCCTCATTTCATCAAGTCGCTCCTTAGAACAAAAACAGTAGTATGCCTTTCCTTTATTAACTAATTCTAACGCGTATTTTTTATAAATTTCCAATCTTTCTGATTGACGATAGGGAGCATAAGAGCCACCTTTTCTAGGACTCTCATCTTCCATCAAATTAAACCAATCTAATGCGGCAAAAACTTTTTCTTCCGCATCTGCAACTGTCCGATCTTTGTCTGTATCTTCAATACGAACAATAAATTGACCCTTATTTTTTTTCGCAAAAGCATAGTCAAACCATGCTTGATAAATCGTTCCAATATGAGGATAACCAGTCGGTGATATTGCTGCACGCGTTCTTACCATTTAAATATTATACAATACTTAAAATAAGGTTCTCCTATAATTCAAATTTAGTTTGTTAATTTACTGTTATTGATTTAAGTTTATTTTTTGATAATAATTAGATTAATATGATTGAAGATAGTAACTTTACTCCTTTGAAAAATTCGTTAGATCATCCTAAGCAAAATAAGAAAGTACTATTGTTAATATTAATTTTTATCGTGATTTGTGCTTCCATTTTCGGATTAAAACTAATTAACACAACTCAATCTTCTTCGAGTAGATCAAATGAAACAAACCCGATATTGCCAACGTTAATTAAAATAAAAAATAATCAACCGAGCCCAATCCATAAAATCTCTCC
>PFTH01000003.1:0-2485 GCA_002789465.1 Candidatus Roizmanbacteria bacterium CG_4_9_14_0_8_um_filter_34_12
CTTTCTTTAAAAAAATTCGAATTCATTGTTCGTTTTCCTTCACTTGATTATAAGCTTCCTTTGCGCGAGAAAAAGAATAACCACGGCGGAGAAGAAAGTTAATGGCTTTTTGAAAACGGATTTTTTCCGGGAGGTTGGAAAAACGTCGCCAACTTTTTGACAAAAGTCGCAGAGCCAAAGCCTCATCGTCAACAGGGTTTTGAGAAAAGTACTGATCAATTAAATCACTTTCAACACCAAATTTTTGCAGTTCAATGCGAATCGCCCTTTCCCCTTTTGATTTCACTGATGTTCGACTATGCACCAACCAATCAATAAATTTTGATTCATCAATTAAACCAATCTCTTCCAAGTGTTTGATAGTCTCATCAATTAACGAAGTTGAATCATTCCAATCCTTGGTTCTTTTCTTCAAATAGTCAATCACTTCTTTTTTACTGCGCAGACGAAACTTCAAATAAAAACAAGCGTAGTTAAATAATTGACTAAGTTGCCGCGATGAATCGACATTAGTATTGTTGTCCATTTACTCCTTTTTCCCAATAGATTTTTCCATAACATCCTTAATAATATGTGCTTTTAGTTTTTCATCTTTTTCCAACGCTTCCTTAGCTTGTTCTTTTCCCTGGCCCAACATTTTCTCGCCATACCTTAAAAACGCTCCGCTTTTGCTGATCACTCCAACAGCAATGGCCGAATCAATCAGACTGTCATTATGATCAATTCCTGCTGCCGTGATTGTCATCTGCGCTTCTTTAAAAGGAGGAGCAACTTTATTCTTAACAATCTTTACTCTAATACGGGCGCCATAGACTTCATTGTTTTTCTTTAATGTTTCTATTTTTCGCACATCCATCCGAATTGAAGTATAAAACTTCATTGCCAGCCCTCCGGGGGTGGTTTCCGGATTACCAAACATTATTCCAATTTTTAAACGTAGTTGATTCGTAAAAATTATTGTTGTTTTTGATTTTGAGATAATGCCTGTAAGTTTTCGAAGTGCTTGTGACATGAGCCTTGCCTGAAGACCCATTTGTGAATCACCCATCTCCCCTTCAATTTCAGCACGAGGAACAAGAGCAGCCACCGAATCAACAACAACCAAATCTACTCCACCGGAACGAATTAAGGTTTCGGCAATTTCCAAAGCTTGTTCACCAGTATCGGGTTGTGATATTAATAACTCATCCAGTTTGACGCCAAGAATTTTTGCCCAAGCCGGATCCATTGCATGTTCTGCATCAATAAAGGCTGCCACTCCTCCAGCTTTTTGCGCTTCTGCAATTAAAGATAAACAAATTGTGGTTTTTCCAGAGGCTTCTGGTCCAAAAATTTCCACAATTCTTCCCTTTGGAATTCCTCCAACTCCAAGAGCAATGTCAAGCGGCATAATACCGGTTTTAATCACCTCAACCGGTACCACCGGTCCCTGACCAAAACGCATAATTGCTCCCCGTCCGAACTGTTTTTGTATTTGTTCAATTGCTGATGAAACCGCTTGTTGCTTTTGTGAGTCTTGATTTTTCATATAAATTTTATAAGAATTATAATGATTATAATCATTATTGATTAATGTTTTTTTGTCAACCGTTTATAAACATCATTATATATTAATTGTCTTGTTGTGAAGATTTATTTTCCTCAAAAGACATAGATTAATCCAATTATGATTAATCCCCATAAAAATATCGTTACAATTAAAGGAATGTCTGTTGTAATTATCTTTTCCGGACGCTCCCCCTCTGCCTTTTCATACAGTAGTTGTGCATAGCGTGAAATCCCATAGACTACAAGCGGAACTGTGATCATCATCCATTTTCTTGCTTCAAAACCCGGCGCCCATTTGCTGAATTTATCTGTAAAAATCGTCTTTGCTTGAGGAATTTTTTCTACATACGTATAGGTCGCATAAGCTATCATTGTGGCTGTTGCAAAAGTATAGGTAAGGAAATCTAAAAAATGTGGTTGATAGTGCACTAATGACGCCCTTGCTTCTCTTCCGTGCGAAACTAACTCTGCCTGTCTTTTAATTGCTGCCATAAAAAGTGAGATAAAAAAGATCGTTAACAAAAGCCAAATTGGAATATGATAACCTGTCACCACCTCACCGGCAAATGCCCGAATCATAAAAGAAAAAGAGATTGTAAAAATATCAATTACCGGAAATTTTTTTAAATAAAGTGAGTAAAAAAAATGTAGAAGAATAAAAAATAGTGCAAGTAGAAAAAATGAAATTGAAAAAGTTAGAGACAATAATAAAGAAACAATTGTTAAAACAAAAACAATAAAAGTAGCTTGAGGAATACTCACCAAACCCGATGCAATCGGGCGTTTTTTTTTAATTGCATGTTTGCGATCATAAGGATAATCAATTACATCGTTAAGAACATATGAGGTTGAGGAAAGCAAACAAAAGATCAGAAATGCTCCAAACGAACTGGAAAATAGGTCGATATTAAATAGTTGGCCAGAAAAAATAATTGCT
>PFTH01000003.1:2501-11901 GCA_002789465.1 Candidatus Roizmanbacteria bacterium CG_4_9_14_0_8_um_filter_34_12
TCTTTATCCATTGATTCACCCGTAGTACTCTAAGATAAATTAACAAGGCGTTAGGTTTCACAACTTGAATTATACTAAATTTTTGATTAACATAGTGTAATCAATATGTCATATCAAAAAAAGATAATAAAACCCTGGGGATATGAAATCCATTGGACTCCTTCTGATTTACCATACGCAGGAAAAATATTACACATTAATGCAGGGAAAAGACTTTCCTTACAAAGACATGACAAAAAACAAGAAACGTGGTATATGATGACAGGAAAAGCAAAGGTGGTTTGGGATAATGAAAAAAAAGAATTAATTGAAACAGAATTAAAATATGGTCACGGATATACTTGCATGGTTGGACAACGCCACCGGTTAGTTGGAATTACAGACTGTGATATAATCGAGGTATCAACTCCTGAGATTGGAATAACCGAAAGACTTGAGGACGATTACCATCGACCTGACGAAACAGAAGAACTGCGAAAATTAAAAAATCGGGGTTGGAAATAATAAACAAAATATGAAAATTAACTTTTCTCTTGTTTCAAATCATTACGCAACCCGTACTCATGAAAAAATGCAGGAAGTTTTAATGGATCCTAAGGGTGTTGGCCCAGTGGTTCACTATTATATGATTCGTGGAGGACGTGACCAAAGAAATATAACAGTTTGGGAACCAGGAACAATCAGTGGTGAATATATCAAGGCTTATGGTCATTATCATGTGGGAAATTTGGATGAAAACTATTGGATTGTTTTTGGACAAGGCGTGGCACTTACACAAAAATTAATGGTAGATAAGGGTGGAAAAATGATTGCTGACCAAGTTGAGGAATTCAAGGCAACCGTTGTTAAACAAGGCGACCATTTATACATGCCACAGGGACATGGACATTTATTGGTTAATACTGGAACAACATATTTTGTTACCGCTGATGACAGTCCGGTTAATTTTGAAAAAAAAGATGAAGCAAGTTTGCCTGGTCACGCCGACTACGAACTGGTCAAACAAACCCGTGGCTTTGCTTATTACGTAGTAGAACACGAAGGAAAACCCACTCTTATTAAAAACCCTCTTTTTAAAGAAGTACGAAAAACCGATTTTGGCGGTTTACCGGTAATTGAAAAATTTCTTTAAACTGGTTTAATAACTACGTTTATTTCTGTATTTAAGGCTGAGGCAATTTTTGATAAAAGTGATAGTGAGGGTTTGGCGTTCATTCCCTCCAAACGAGATATTACCGCTTGACCGGTTTTAGCTTTCTTTGCTAACTGTGCCTGTGTAAGGTTTTGTTTAATGCGCGCATCAATCATCTGCTTGGCAATTTGAAACTCCGGCTCTAATTTATCATACTCTCTTTTGAACCATGGATCTTTTATCTGTTCCTTTTTCCATTCTAAAAATGATATTAAATTCGTTGATTTTTTCATAAACAATTTTTTAATCTATTAATAGCAACATCGACTTCTCTTTTAGGTGTTTTTTGAGTTTTTTTGTAAAAAATATTAACAATAATAATATTGCCTTTAACTAATCCGAACGATACTCGTTGTTTTCCTGCCCTAAGCTCCCATACTTCATAGCTCAATTTTTTCAAATATTTTGTAGATAGTTTAAAACCGTAATCTGAAAATAAATTTATCGTTTTAATAATTCTCGCGTGTTCTTCTTTGGAAATATTATTTAAATATTTATCTACACAACTATCTTTAAAAATCTTCATACTAATGAAATGATAAATTTGTCATAAAGTCAACTGAAATAAAATCAATTTATTTAACAAACAAAAATATGTCAACGGACTATAAACAACAAAATAAGGGATTGGGGGGTAGTAGTTAGTAATTAGGAGGAATATACCAATATGTTTTTGTGATAGAAAGTTGCTGTTTCTACTCTCTGTCTTTTATTATTTTATTATTTATATACTTATTTTTTTATTAATATCTCTGCCGCCTGCTTCCCCATTTTTACAGAGAAGTTTATACCGCGATCATAAGGATAAGTCATATCCAAATTTGCAATGATAAAATTTTTTACTGGAGTGATATAATCTGGTTTATTTTTAATAAACGCACTATCAACGATAGGTTGAGCATATGGAGCCTTGAAGTAGAATTTAGAGTTTAGAATTTTGAATTCAGAATTAATTTGCTTCAAATAAGGTAAAAAAAATTCTGCGGCGGAATTCGCGTCCATTTTTAAAAAAGGACTTTTTTCATCAAAGTAATTGGCCACATAAAGAATGTGTTTATTATTGTAGTATTTGTTATCAATAAAGTTTGTGTGTTGTACTAGGGCCAAAATTGGAAGATTTATATCGCAAACATTAACCCAATACTCTTTTTCAAAAAGCGGAACATCTGACTCAATAATAAGATTAGATGCAAAAAGATGTTTAATTTTTTGTAGCTGTTGTTGGTAGTACTCTGGAAATAATTTACTCGACACATTGACTAAAACTGGAGTTGGTAGCGTTGAGATTACCCCATCAAACACCTCCCTTTCCCCTGCTTGTGTAATAATTGTGAACCTATTATTGTTTTTTTCTACCTGACTTATTGTGATATTTTTTTTAATAACAACATTTTGTTTTTTATTTAACTCTTCCAAAAAATCAATTAAACTTTGAAAGCCGCCTTTAATGTAGACCAACTTTCTTGTGCGTTTATTAATCCTTGCCCAAATAAACGAAGCTAAAATATTTTCCGCATATTTACCGAATTTTCCCCGCATAAGCGGTTCCCACATGATTTTCCAAGAATCCTCCCCCATAAACTTTCTTAATAGTTCGATTGATGTGTTCTCTTGATAAAAATCTAAAAAGGGAGAGATTTTCAAAAGCAAGACTGTTATTCCTGTACGGATTTTGTCAGGAAGACCAAGAAGGGGGAATTTTAATAAATCTTGCGGCGAATCTACGGGAAAAATGCGGTAGTTTTTTTCAACACGATATAATGAGGAAGTTAAGGGAGTCTTATAAACAAAACTATTAAACCCAATCTCTTTCATATAACTAAAAATGTCGCCATCGTTTGAGAACATGTGGTGATAGGTTTTTTCCAACGGCCATTTCCATCCATCATGAAAAAAACCCGAAGCCAAACCACCAAGAGTTGGTTTTTTTTCAAAAAGAACAACCATATGGGTATGAATAGAAAGTTGATGTGCGGCAACTAAACCAGTTAAACCCCCACCCAATATGGCGATTTTCATATTGAGTCTTTTGTGGTTTGGATCTTTTTAATGTTTGGTTTTCTAATCATTTCCATAATTACAACTTCTAAAAATAACATTGTTGGAATGGCTAAAAGCACACCCATTACTCCAGTAAGCTTTCCTCCAATTATCAACGCTATTAATGTGATTGCAGGACTCACGCCAACCGCCTTTTTCATCACAACTGGAACAATAACGTTATTTTCAAGTTGTTGAACAATAAAAGAAACCGCCAGCGCTGCTATACCAAGAAAATAGCTTTGAGAAAAACCAATCAAAACCGCAGGAATAGCTGCGATTGTAGGACCAAGATTAGGAACAACCTCAAGTAAGCCAGCTAAAAGCGCCAATGGAATAACATACTTTAGTCCGATTAAGGACAGTCCAATAAAAGTCAACACACCAACAACTGTCATTAATACCAACTCCCCCCAAAACCAGGAATTGAGTTTTTTTTCTGCCCCCCCAAATATATCGTTAACTTTTTGCGATTGATTTTCATCAAAAAACTTAATTAATATTTTTTTGATGGTGTTTTCTTCTATAAGGAAATAAAAACTGAAAAATAATATTGACATTAAAAACACAATATTAGAAAACGCACCCTGAACAACAGTAATAAATTGATTGGTCAGGTTTGGAACATATTGAACAATAGAATTAATATTAATAAAGCCAAGGTTATTCGGAACCAATTTTCTAACAATAGAAGGAAGGGTTTTTGCCAACAAAAACAACTCATTAATTAGTGGGGGAATAATTAAAGCAACTGTTGACCCCAACGCTCCAACAAATAATAAATAAACGATTATTAAAGACACGGTTCTGGTAATTTTTCTTTCCGTCAACCAAATAACAAAAGGTCGTAGTGCGCTGGCAACAATAAAAGCAATGAACAAAGCAAAAATCAAATCTTTAATAACCACTAAAAACTGGAGCAGTAAAATAAAAAGAACTGTAAAAATGATTGTTTTAGCAGAAATTTCAATTTTTTGCATATTCTCATATTATCAAAGCCCTTATGGTCGCGCAAGGGCGAAACTGTAAATCCGATTAGCCCCAGCTTTTTTTAATACACGAGCCATTTCGGTAATGGTTGCCCCTGTTGTAACCAGATCGTCAACCACCACCACATCTTTTCCTATGATTGGTTTATTATCAAACATAACAAAAGATCCTTTTATGTTTATTTTTCTACTCTTTCTGTTTTTAATTCCGGCTTGAGAACAGGTCTTCCTGATTTTTAATACAATATCCTGTGTTTGCAAACCCAATAATCCGGACAAATATTTACAAATAATTAATGATTGATTGAAACCGCGCTGTTTCGTTCTTTCTTTATCCAAGGGAACCGGGACCAGTAGGGGATTGGTTTGAGGCAAAAATGATTTTATTCTCAAAATTTGGGGCTGAACGGCTTCAGATAAAAATCGATCAATAAGTAATTGATTTAGTTGATATTTGTGTGAGTGAATTATTTTTGTCATTAATCCGGTATATTGAAAGAGAGAAAGATTTCCTACAATTGGCCCTTTTTTTATACAAGAGGGGTGAGTAAGACCCGACGGACTAAATTTCTCACAATAAAAACAAAGCTCACTTTTGGTTTTTAATAAGGCAACACACCTTGGGCATAAATACTCTCCTAAAAACCCACACCCTGTGCAAAATTTGGGAAATAACCAATCAAGAATAGACACAGGATAATTTTATCACTTTTCCTCTTGCAATTCTTGGTGAATATGTTTATTATTTGTGGATAATTTATCCACATAAATATAATTAACCCTATGTTAAACGCTCTTTGGAATGATTTTATTAACAAAAACGAACAATCAAAATCTCTTGTCCCAATGGTTGCGTCGATTTTAAAACAAACAAGGCTTATTGAAATAAAAGACGGTAGTGTTTTGCTTGCATGTCCAAACCAAGGATCAAGAATTTATATTTTGGGAAAGCTTACTTTAATTGAAAGACTTTTCTCTGCCCACATAGGTAAAAAAACCAAGGTTGAAACTGTAATTCAACTAGTTCCACCAAAAAAAAGAACAGTGGCAACTTCTCCACCACTTCTAAACTTTCAACCAACGGTTGAAGATATACTTTCTCGATCTGGTCTTTCACAAAAATACCAAATGGAAAACTTTGCGGTTTCTCCAACAAATCAAGTTGCTTATGCAGCCGCACAGGCTGTGATTGAGCGCCCAGGAACAGCCTATAATCCACTCTTCATCCATGGGGGAGTAGGGGTGGGTAAAACTCACCTTGCCCAGGCCGTTGCGCACTCTATTATTAATATCGACCCCAACAAAAAGGTATATTTTTGTCCAGGAGACCAGTTTACCAACGAACTAATTGACTCAATTCGGGGAAAAACAACTGAGAAATTTAGAAAAAAATATCGCCACCTTTCTTTGTTAATTGTCGACGACGTTCAATTTATTGCCGGTAAAACTGGAATCCAAGAGGAGTTTTTTCACACATTTAACTCTGTTGTCTCCGTAGGAGGCCAAGTTATTCTCACATCAGATCGACCACCGCAAGAAATTAAAAACCTTGAGGACAGGCTTCGTTCTCGCTTTGGTGGGGGGTTGGTTTTAGATATTCAACCACCGGACTTTGAACTCCGCTGCGCCATTGTTCTTATTAAGGCAAAGGAGAAAAATGTTGAAATTAATATTGAGGCAGCAAGGTTAATTGCCGAAAGGGTGATTGATGCAAGATCACTTGAGGGAGCTCTAATCTCTGTATACGCTAAAATTATCGGGAAAAAAGAAATAATTGACCTTGAGGCGGTTGAATCATATTTCTCTCAACAAACCGACAGAGTTACTAAAAAAACCGAATTTCCAGAAGTAATACGCGCCGTTTGCTCTTTTTATAACATTAAGTCATCGCAAATCCGGGGGCCATTGCGCGAAGAAAAAATTGCTACGGCAAGACAGGTTGCGATGTTTATATTGCGAACTGTTTTAAAAATTAACTTAATTGAGGTTGCACACATCTTAAAAAGAAGAGATCATACGACAGTTATTCATGGAGTAAAAAAGATCCAAAGGCTAACCATGTTAAACCCAATTTTCAAACAAGAGGTTGATAGAATAATCCAATCGGTTGTGTCATCAACATAATGTCCACAAAGAATCAACACAACACATTTTGACTTTATTGGTTGTTGAAAATCTATATTATTTTTTATACACTTATACCCATCACCTACTACTACTACTTTTTATTATGAAAATAAACATTAATAGAAAAATATTAATAGAAAAACTGGAGCAATGTTTAAAATTTACAGCAAGAAGAACCGTAAATAATAATCTTCTCAGGGGAATTCTTATTAAGGGAGAGGGCGGAATGCTTGATATCTATGCCACAAATCTTTCTTATTTTATTCATACAGTCATTGAGATTGATACTAAAATTGAAAAATTTCAGGCAATTGTTGAGCCGACTGATTTAATAGAGTATTTGAGCTGTACCGAATCAGAAAAGGTTGAGATTGAGGTTGGAAACAACACCTTAAAAATCAGTCAAGAAAAGAGTCAGGGAACTTTTCCCCTAATAAGTGGAGAAGACTTTCCGCTTCCTCCTGAAGTAAAAGATGAGGGAATGGCGATTGATGTTAAGGGTTTAAAAAACAACATTCCTTTATTATTGCTTTCAGCATCAAAAGACGACAGTCGCCCCGTCTTAACAAGCATAAATTTCATAGTTGAAGGAGACAAGTTAACAATGGTCTCAACCGATGGCTTTCGTCTTTCAGTGGTTCAGGAGAAAGCCACTAGGGGAATTCGTTCAATGCTCATCTCCGCAGATTTTTTAAATAGCGTCTTACAAATGGTTAAAGACAAAAATCCGACGGTCTTTTATTTACATGAGGAAAGAGTTGTTGCCTTTCAGATTGATAAAACTACCCTTTATGCTCGACTAATTGAAGGGGACTTTCCTCCCTACGAAAAGGCAATACCAATAGACAAAAAAACAACGGTCTCAATCGATAAGGAGAGTTTTTTGAAAAGCGTAAAACAGATGGCGGTTTTTGTAAAAAAGGGCGGAGGAATAATTATCATTAATATTAAGAAAGGGACCCTAGAAATTAGTCCAAAAAACACAGGAAAAGACGTTAACTATACCGTGATGGAGGGTGTGGTCGACGGAGAAGACCAGCGGGTCGCATTTAATTACCGCTTTTTAGTTGATCTTTTAACTCACCTTGAGGGTGGGAGAATTTGTATAGAGATGTTAAGATCAGACACCCCTGTTTTGTTTCGAGATGAAAGTAGAAAAAACTTTTTTCATATTATTATGCCTGTTCGTATCAGCGAATAAGAGGTTTGTTTAAAGTTCTTTAAGTCTCTCTTTCTTTTCAAACCTTTCCACGGACAAAAAAATGAATTTTTCTGTTGAAGATAGTCGACGATGCCCAACCACCTTAGCGATATATTCAACCGAAGCTCCATTTGCCAACTGATGAGAAATGAAGGTGTTTCTTAAATCATTAACCGTTGCGTTTTCAATTCCCACTTCACGAAAACACCGACCGATTATTTGACGAATATTACGAATCAGTAGCGGGTTGCCTGTGCGAGTAATAAACAGGTATCTGCTTGAGCCTTCACCGCGTGTTTTTAGGTGGCTAGAAATGGCCGATTGAACAATACGGTTAGCAGGAACAATGCGTTCTTTCCCCTTTCCATAAGGACGAATTACCAAAGAATCTTTTTTTATATCCTCGAGCATAAGGTTGGCCAATTCTCCAATCCTCAACCCGGTTTGAAGCAAGATTTCAACAATGGCATAAGTGCGAGAATCTTCCTTACTAAAATCACGAAGAGCGCGATACTCAATTTTTGTAAGGATTCGAGGAGGAATTTTAGTGTATTTGGGATGAGAAACGTCAAGTGCCGGATTTTGATTAATAACCCCCTCATTTTTTAAATAACGAAAAAACGTCCTAACAGAATTGAGTTTGCGTGATGCGGACTTTTTTGTATAGTTGTTTTGAATCAGGCTACTTATAAAATCACCAATATTTTCTTTTGTGACGTCTCTAATGTCGTTTTTTTCTTGACCGGTTAAAAAGCCAGCAAACTGTTCAAGATCTTTTTTATAGGCCACAATGGTAAACTGAGATTTCTCCTGTTGTTTTAAAAAACTAACAAATTTTTCAATTAAAGAGGGGATAATGTAATTGTCCATAATCGCCCTATAATATCAAAAAAAGGACAGATATGCAAGAGAATTGTCACTTCGAGTTGCATGGAATTAAGTGTTACCCAACTAAAGTTTTTTAGGGGGCGTTGCATGATTTAAAACTGTTACCAAACGATAGTCTTTAATTTGATCTAATTTCTTCCTTAAATTTCTTTGTAATTCTGCTGGGTTTAGTCGCATATATTCTTTTGTTAATCTATCTTTAATTTCTTTTGTAATTTTATCAGATTCCATAAGTCTTTGGTAGGGAGTCTTTGCTTGCTCATATGTTTTTTTAACTTTACCGTTTTTTCTTACTTTTTCTTTTAATTTAAGTGTCGTGTAAAAGTAATTGGTTAAAAGTCTGTGCTCGTTTTGATAAAGGTTATCAATCATTACAACTAATTTTGGGTCAGTGATTCTGTCATACTCTACAACGCGTCTTATTGACTGATAGTTCTTTCCTTCAATATGTGCCTGATCATTTTTATGATATGACCTTGATCTGGTGTGGGAAATATTATTTCGGTCACAGTATCCCTTTAGTACCCAATTAACAAACTCAAATCCGTTATCAAAATCAACGGAAATAATTGAAAAAGGAAACTGTTTTACTTTCATTTCATGAAAAGCGCCTACAACTTTAGCTTTGGTTTTGTTTAAAAATATTCTTTTTTCATTCCAATGAGGAATATATATCCAAGACGTTTAAAGTCTCCGCATATTGTCCTGACAAACTTTCTCCACAGCGTAAAACACAGTCCATCTCAACATGTCCGGGTTCTTGTGTTTCCTCTTTATTGAAATTGGTTCTAACAGGAATTAAGGTTTTTAACAGAGGGGATCTTTTTGTTCCTGACAGTCCGTACTCTTTTTTGGAGATATCACGTTTTTCCTCTAAAAGTTTATCGATCGTTGAGAACTTTATCTGCCGTAAGAGTTCCTCTTGTTTACCATACAGGCGTATTTCGTCAAATTCTTTTAATT
>PFTH01000237.1 GCA_002789465.1 Candidatus Roizmanbacteria bacterium CG_4_9_14_0_8_um_filter_34_12
GAAAGAATAAAGTTGTGATTACGGGAACTGAATATATGCCATTGAATAATTCAGAGGAAATTAAGGTTGTCTTGCAAAAAATTGTCAATATGACAAATAAAATTGATTTTCCATTAACAAAAGCATTGCTTACAGCGTTGATGATTGCCTATTTGCAGCCGTTTGTAGATGGAAACAAAAGGACAAGTCGAACTTTAGCCAATGCCATTTTGATTGCGTACGACTTATATCCATTATCATATCGTGACGTAGACATAATCGAATATATTAAGGCAATGATACTTTTTTATGAAACAAATAATATTTACCACTTTAAGCGTATTTTTATTAATCAATATAATTTTTCCGTTAATAACTACTTTCAATAATTAGATTGAGTTTTATTGTTTAAAATTTGCAAACAATACGTATTTTAGATAAATTTGTTATTTTATTGGGAACAATCCTTCAAAACTAACCTGCTTCAAAATAAGGCTAAATTCGTCCATGAGCTTGTTTATATTTGTTTTTGGTCTAGGGAGCGTTTCGACTCGTTACACTCGCTCAGTGTTATAACAAGTTGTTTTTTAATCTAATTTCATTTGTTTCATGGTATTGACAAACACGTCTCGTTTTGAGACGATTTTAGCCAAAAATATATGAATTAAGTCAATCAACACTTGATCTGCAAATTAGCCTCAAATATATTCTAAATAGTTTTGTTTCCGCTACTATACCGATGGAAATAGTTCTTTTACGGTTGATAGTTGACAGTCAACTGTCAACCTAATATACTTTTTTCATATGGTTACCAATACAGCACGAAAGATTCAGGAATATCTAATTGTTCACAAGCAAGTCACATCAAAACAACTATCTGAGTATTTAGGTATTTCTAGACAAGCTTTGTTCAGACATCTACCAAAGCTTTTGGCTGAAGGGAAAATAGGTAAAATAGGAAAACCACCGGTTGTATTCTATCAACCCCCGCAGAGGACATACGGGCGTGAGCCCGTAGGAAACAACTAAAAATCCTGTTGCCGATAAACGTCCTAGAGCGGTTCGAAAGCTAATCAGACGAAGAAAAGCGCAAAGAAAATCCTGAGTTATTTCTTAATAGTCGGTTTTTTCTTTTTCGTTTTATCAGTTGGATTGTTTGGTCTGAGATCTTTTACTTCTTTTTTAAATGATTTTTCTTGAGTAACCTCCAAAGAAGGAGTCGGGCCCAGGATTTTTAAAATTTTGTCAAGTTTCCAATTTAACGATTCAAACTGTTTTTTATATTGTTCTTCATTGTTTCTTCTTGTTGTATTATTTCTATTTTCAGAAAAATTATTAAATCTTGGTGAAAAACTTTTTTCTCCAAATCTTTTTGAGTCAGATCCGCGAATTTCATCAAAGCATTTTTTGCAGTAGACTGGCTTTCCGGTTGTTGGTTGAAACGGAACTTGACAATCATTCCCGCATTTGCTGCAGGTTGTCTGATGCATCTCAAATCTATCAGATCTGTCTGAAGAACTTCTTCCGCCAAAATCCCGTTTTTTGAAATCTCTTCCTCCGCCAAATCTATTGTTATTATCACGATTAAAATTTCTCATGAGTTGATTATAACAATTAATTCCCTAAATAGATAATTGATATTATTTTTTGATAAAATATATCAAATATGAAGAAACGATTAAGTTTAAAACGTACTTTTTTATTTATTACCATTTCTTTTTTAGCATTATTGACGATTCTTTTTTCATATTCTTTTTTGGTAATTTATACAAAAGTCAAGATTACCTGTGTAAATGCTCAAAAAGAATATAAAGAGGACTGTGTTAATTCGTTAACAAAACTTGTTCAGTCTGACAAAAAACCCTTCAGACAAAAAAATACGGCAATTTGGGTATTGGGTCAGCTTGCAGACCAACGCGCCTTACCTATTTTGCGAAGTCTCTATACTGGGAATATGCCTTCAAGAGAATCCTTAGATAAGACTATTAGTCAATATGAACTTAAAAAAGCAATTCAATGGTGTGAAAAAGGAAACATTACTAGTTGGATGTATAAAGATATTAAATAAAAACAACCAAATTACAAATTTTGACTGATTACTTGGTTATTATAATAATTTTTTAAGTTATAAAATTAATAAATAAATCTATGAAAATAAACCAAAGACAAAAAGAACTTTTAGAAACAGAAGCAATTGCTGTTGCCACTATTAATGAAGACGGTAGTCCAAACCTTATTGCTGTTGCGTTAGCAAAGGTTGTATTTCCTTCCACGATTATTATCACTGATAATTTTATGAAACATACTCCTGAAAACATCATTAAAGATTCGCGTATTTGTCTTGCGGTATGGACAAAAGATTGGAAAGAAGGATATAAATTTGTTGGAAAAGCAGAATATCAAACACAGGGAAAATGGGCAAAATTCGTTAAAGAAATGAAAGAAAATAAAGGTTATCCAGCCAAAGCAGCGATTGTTGTTAGTGTTAAAAATATCTATAAACTAGGTTGATTTTTATTATGTGAAAGGTCGTCTCCGCGTAGGCGGGGATCCAGTCTACAAGTGCCTAATTTATTTTATAATATATATTATGTCTGGATTTCCCCTGCGGGGATTTAACCCGTCATCACGAGAACGACAAAATAATTCTACGTTGTTTATTTTTAACTTATCCAAGTAAAGACA
>PFTH01000119.1 GCA_002789465.1 Candidatus Roizmanbacteria bacterium CG_4_9_14_0_8_um_filter_34_12
AAATTTGAAATTAAATCCTTATTTACTCATGGAAATGGCGCAAAGAATCAATCGGATTGTTGGACAGCTAAAAGGAATTGAAAAAATGGCGATTAATAAACGTAATTGCAGTGAAATCTTGCAACAAATTAGCGCAGTAAAAAAAGCCATTGACAGTTTGTCCAAAGAAATAGTAATATCTGATATCTGTCGATATGTTACAAAAAACAAGATGCAGGAGGTGCAGCAGATGGTTGAGAGAGCGATCAATTTATAAATTTCTAATTTCTAATTTCTAATTGACCTAATTTCTAAACAATACCCAAATTCCAATAAGTTAATTGGGAAATTAGACATTGATCATTATTTAGGTAATTAGAATAATTAGAAAATTAGGTTAATTATGATAGAAAATGTAATTATAATCGGTGGAGGGCCTGCAGGATTGTCTGCCGCTATCTATTTAGCACGCGCTAATCTTAAACCATTGGTTTTTGCCGGATCACCGTCTGGAGGACAGTTGATGTTGACATCGGAAGTCGAAAACTATCCCGGTTATGAGTCAATTCTGGGAGCGGAATTGATTACAAAAATGCGAAATCAGGCAATGAAATTGGGAACAAGGATTGTGGACGACAATGTATTAAAGGTTGAATTTTCAAAAAAACCATTTGCAATGCATTTATCTAAATTGTCTCATGACCAAAATTTTTCCGGTACCAAGCTCCCTTCAATTTCTCATGAGGCTGTTGGTTCCTCAAAATTTGGTCATTCCAACAATGTCTTAAATGCAAAGTCTATCATTGTTGCTACCGGGGCAAAGGCGCTTTGGTTGGGTGTTCCTGGAGAAGAACGACTACGAGGTAAGGGAGTTTCAGCTTGTGCCACCTGTGATGGCTTTTTTTTCCGAAATAAAACCGTTGCTGTGATCGGAGGCGGTGATACAGCACTTGAGGAAGCTTTGACCTTAACTAAATTTGCAGAAAAAGTTTATTTAATACATCGACGGGATAGTTTTAAGGCGTCTAAAATCATGCGGAATCGAGTATTAAAACATCCAAAAATTGAGATTATTTGGAATGTACAAGTCGAAGAAATTCTTGGTGAAAACCATGTTGAGGCAATCAAATTACAGGTTAACTCACCAGAAATTTTATCGCGACTTAACTCCTCGCTAGCGCTTGTCGAACAGAAAGTCGCTCAAAAATTTGGTTCGTTAACCCACAAAAATCAAGTTATACTTCCAGTTAAGGGAATATTTGTGGCGATTGGTCATAAACCAGATACTAATTTATTTAAAGATCAGGTTGAGCTGGATGAGAAGGGGTATATTTTGACAAGTGTAAGAAAAGCCGTCAATAATTCTCAATTTTTAATTAACCTAATTTCTAATCAAGTTCCAAATCCCAATCAACCAATTGAGAAATTGGATATTGGTAATTATTTAGGTCAATTAGATCAATTAGAAATTAGAAATTTCAATTATAACTACCAAACCATGACATCGATTGAAGGAGTTTTTGCTGCCGGAGATTGTGTTGACAGTGTTTATCGTCAGGCGTCAACCGCAATGGGAATGGGAGTGGCAGCGTCGTTGGAGGTGGAAAGATGGTTGAACCAGTTGAAATAGTCTGAAATTAGTCAAAAGATAGTTAGATAATTAGTCTGAGATTAGTCCTAAAATAGTTAAAAATCGTCTGGAATTAGTTTAGTTATAAATTTATCCATGGATATCCGTTATAAATCCGTGGAAATCGTTTTAAATTATGATTACACAAGGTCAGATGATGCTGGAGACAGCCCAAAACATTATCAAAAGAACGGCAAAATTGCTTGGTTTATCTGAAGATATAAGCAAACGATTAATTGAACCGGAACAGTATCATGAATTTAACTTTCCAGTTTTGATGGATTCTGAGAAAGTAAGATTGTTTAAAGGCTGGAGAATTCAGCACAATAGCGCACTTGGTCCATATAAAGGTGGGATTCGTTTTCATCCGGAAACTGTGCGTGAAGAAGTTCAGGCTCTGGCAACTTTAATGACAATCAAATGCGCAGTTGCCGGTTTGCCTTATGGTGGTAGTAAAGGTGGTGTGGTGGTTGATCCAAAAACATTATCAAAAACTGAACTGGAAAGATTATCTCGTGCCTATGCTAAACAAATTGCTCCAATAATCGGGCCTTATGTTGATGTGCCGGCACCGGATGTGAATACAAATCCGCTAATTATGAGTTATATGATTGAGGAATACCTTAAGAAAGTCAAAAGTCAAAAGTCAAAAGTCAAAAGTGAAAGTAAAAAGTTAAAAGTTGATAAAAATGAAGAAAGCTATTATTTATCAACGTTTACGGGGAAGCCGGTGGGAAAAGGTGGAACTTTGGGGCGGACTGAAGCGACTGGTCGTGGTGGGGTGATAATTTTGAAAGCCTTACTTGAGAAAATATTTAATCAAGATGATTCGACGAAAATTTTGTCTCGACTTAACTCCTCCCCCGACAAAACCGTCGGGGTCGTCAAACAGAAAGTCTCGAAAAATTTTGTCTCGCCATCTTCTAACAATCTAACAATCGCAGTTCAAGGATTCGGGAATGTTGGTTATTATTTTGCGAAAATTGCACAGGAAGAAGGGTTCAAAGTAGTAGCTGTGTCGGATAGTAAAGGTGGGATTATTAAATTAAATAACCAATTTCTAATTAACCTAATTTCTAAAAAAT
>PFTH01000030.1 GCA_002789465.1 Candidatus Roizmanbacteria bacterium CG_4_9_14_0_8_um_filter_34_12
CAAGTTTACAAAATCAAAATTTATATGCTGGAATTTCATCGTTTAATCTGCCAACGAACGCGTATAATCTTAAAAATCATAATATTATTTATAGTTTAATTAACGAAGAAAATTTAAGAAAACCCGCTTATATAAAGAAAATAGATATTAGTTTAAATAGTGTTAATCAGTATTGGCTAAAGGCAAGCGCGATCAAATACATTTTTTCACCCTATCCATATAATCCAACTCCTGAACTAAAGCTTATTAAAATTGAGAAAACAAAGATCGCGCCTGTTTATCAATACGAGGTAATAAATAATCTATCAAGATTTCAGTTTTATCAGAAAATCATTCTTACAAAATCTCTAAAAGATTTGATTAGCTATTCAAAAAAAATAGATAATTCATGGGTTTTCATTCATGAAGATATTAGTACAGATTTACTAAAACCTACTGTTCCTTTTGACGGAAAAGTAAAAGCAGTAATTACTGACGTTAACGAAAATTTAAAAATTCAAACAAAAACAAACACAGACTCATTTTTTGTTTTAGCTGACACATACTATCCCGGTTGGCATGCGTATATTGATGGAAAAGAAACCAAAATATTTCGGGCAAATCTGATGTTTCGCGGCATTGTTCTTCCCAAAGGAGACCATACAGTTGAGTTCAAATATATCCCTCACTCGTTCTATCTGGGCGTAGCTGTGAGTGGAATGACTTTGGTAGGAATAGCAATTGTATATTTTCTGTCATACCGAGGAGTCTTTAGAAGACGAGGGATCTTACGATAGCTTGTTTTAGATTCCTCACCCCGTTAAGCGGGGGGTTCGGAATGACAAGTTTTGATTGTAATAAAATTAGTCTTATTGGTAACGGGATTGCCACGTCCCGATGTAAACTCGGGACTCGCAATGACATTGTTTGATAATAATTATCAATTAATTGAATATTGGAAAATTGAAACTTGATTGAAAATTGAGAGTTGAACATTGATCCTTAAATTCCTTATTCATAATTCTTAATTCATAATTCATAATTCATAATGATAATGGCACATCCTCTTTCTTCTTCAACTCATCATATAACTTCATCAATTTTTCCGGATCCTTAGGTTTAATATTACATAGTCCGTAATATTTTATTATTGTTTTCAAATCTTCGCTTTTTGAAAAAAAGGTTTCTTCTTTTGTGTTTTTCATGTAATACCTTGCCAAAATACAGTCTTTTTCGTTCATAAATAATGTAAGCGTTTGCGGTTTGACAGTTTCCGGTTTTAAATCAATCATAATATTTGCCAGAATTTGCTTTGCTAATGTTTTATTTCCAGAAACATAGGCAAAAAGTGCAAAGTTTTCATATGCAGAATTTATGACATTGTTTAAGTCCTTAAGATAAAGCAAATTATTCTGTTGTGCGTTTAATTTATATGGTTTTAATTGTTTCCAAAAGTTTTGATTTTCCATTAACAGTTTTGGAGTTTGACTAAGAAGAGTTTTTTTGTCAGGAATATATTTCCATAACATTCCATATGGCACCCAAAGTTCAGTTCCAATCTCAATATCTGTAAAGAAATTATATTTAGCACGATTTATTTTGATGATATTTAAAAAATTATCTATAGTTTTTTCTTGCTCATCATATGTTAAATCAAGATTTTTTATCAATGCTTGTAGTCTTTTCCGATAAAAACTTCGGGAAAGTGCAGAGGGATTAATAATATAAATTCGTTTTTTTAAGTATTGTTTTTCGTTTTTTAAATATTCATAGGTCATGGGAAATAATAATCGATCATGATTAATCAAAAGAATTGATTTATCAGGAGAAGATTTTAATATTTGTTGAGCCACAAGGTTAAAGTTCTTTGTTTTGGGCAATAGTGATAGCGTGCTTAGACTTGATTGATAGATAGTGTTAAAATATACGATTAGAATAATAAAAAATATTAGTTTTGGAAATATTTGAATAATCTTTTTATTTGAATGTTTAGAAACAAAATTACTAACAAGTTCATATGAATATTTCAATCCAATCGCAAAAAATGGAATTAAAGATAGATAAACAAAAGTCAGAAATTTTTCAAAAGTCGCAGCACTAAAGAGAGTTGTTAACATATAACCGGCGTAGAAAAAAAAGAAAAGACAAGTTGCAGCTTGAATCAGTAAAAAAATATATAGATTGTTTCTTTTTCTCAATGCAAAAACTACGCCAATTAATATAAAAATCACACCCAGAGGGCGAAAATCTTTAACGATCAAAGTTAGAGCAGAAATAAAAGATAATGCACTTCCAATCAGGCTTGGCATTGAATTTTGATAGGCTTTGAAAGTGCCAAAAGATGCACGGGTGATGAGATTAATAAAACCACCAATAGTTGGAGCATTTTCAAAATCAAATAAAGGTTGATTTTGAGCGGCAAAAAAAACATACAAGTAAGACATTGATCCAATAAATAAGAAAAGTATCTTATATTTTAATTTTAAAAAAAACAACTTTCGACCTTTCTTAATCAAAAAATACCAAGCCGGTAAAAAAAGCAAAGCAATATGCTGATGTGCAATCATTAAACCGATGATAAAAAACGCGAAATAACTGTAGATTTGTTTTTTTTGCTGAATAAATAACAACAACACTAATGACATAGAAATTATCAGTAAACTATTTAAGCTGAAAACTTCAGGAATAACCGTGTGCATCCGGACAATAAATAAATTTCCAAATAAAAG
>PFTH01000111.1:0-1041 GCA_002789465.1 Candidatus Roizmanbacteria bacterium CG_4_9_14_0_8_um_filter_34_12
TTTTTAGTGTGATGTTTAGGTTGTAGTTTAGGATTTTTAGTAGTGTTTGTTTTTGTTGGGTGTCTGGTTTTTTGTTGTTTATTGTTTTTCCGTAGGTTCTTTTGATTGCGCTGATGATGCTTTCTGCTATGTTTCTTTGTTTGTATAATTCTTGGTTTATTATTTTTTTCTTTTTATTGTTTTTTCTGTATGGGATTATTGGGTTTATGTTTTGTTCTTCTAATTTTTTTCTTATTAGTTTTGAGTCTAGTGCTTTGTCGTAGATGAAGTTTTTGCAATCCAGATTTTCTAATAGTGGTTTTGTTAGTTTGGCTTCGTGAGTTTTTGTGTGTGAGGTGTTTACATATTTTATTAGTCTTGTTTTTAAGTCAGCAAGTAAAACAATATTTACTGGGCTTTTGATTGTTATTTTCTTTTTTGTGAATCTTCTTAGAACGCTTAAGTAGTGGAAGCTGGGGTTGTTTACTGAAAAGCCTGTGCCGTCGCCAATAATAGTTTCTGTTATTTTTGGTGCTAATTTATTTATTAATAAGTTCAAAATATTTTTGTCCATTCTTTCGCAGAATTTTTGGATTGTTGTAAAGTGCGGGATTTTCATTATTCCCATATTTCTGTAAATTCCCAACTCTTTCAAAATTTTAGCAATTATTCTATAACTGCAATTGATTTTTTCTTTCAGAGCCAGAATGAAAAATAAAGCATGCTGGCTGAAAGTTTTCTTGCTGAACTTGCAAGAATATCTTCTTAATCCGATTCTATCCAAGTAAATCTTAACCTTTTCATAGAATGGCAAAGTATATATTTGACAAAATTCACTCATTATTTATTCACTCATTTTTAATCTTAAGCGAGCCATTAACTCGCTAAAGATTTTATTATTTAAAATAAATCCTTCAGATATTATAAGATTTTACAGAGGATTTCTACACTGCCTTAATTTTGAAAGAGTTTATAATGAATTGGTTTTTCCATTAATATCAGGTACTTATTATGATCCTTCTGAAATTGTTATATCTCTTAATCTTAAAAATAAAAATCATT
>PFTH01000111.1:1148-2382 GCA_002789465.1 Candidatus Roizmanbacteria bacterium CG_4_9_14_0_8_um_filter_34_12
CGAGCAACTCTAATTTCATAGGATAAAATTCAACAACACCACCTTCTAACCGAAGCAACCCAAAGGTAATTTGCAACCAACAAAAAAATGCTCCAAGCAACATTCCGCTAAAAGCTCCTAAAAAATTAATTAACATTCCTTCAATAAAAAACAACTGACGGATAGTTTTTGCAGAAGCCCCCATAGAACGTAAAATCCACACATCTTTTTTCTTATCAATAATTAACATTGTTAAAGAGCCAATAATGTTAAATGAAGCGATTACTAATATGAAAGTAAGAATTAAAAAAGTAATCCATTTTTCGGTTTTGTTGGTTTTAAAAATCAATTCATTAAGCTCATAGCGAGTTTTTACTAAAAATTCATTTCCCAAAATTGCCTGAACAGCTGCTTTTGTTTTTTCTAAATCGGCTCCTTTTTTTATATTCAATTCCACTGACGAAAGTTGATTGGGATGCGAAAGTAATTCTTGAGCAAAAGGCAATGATGTTAACACATATTTGGTGTCAAAATCGGGACTAACCGAAAAAATTCCTGTTGGAGTGGCAAATTTTCGAGTAAATTCATCGGCAGGTGTAAATGATTTTTTAATTCCTTTTTTGGGGACAATAATGCTCACTTGTTCCACCAACATATTATTCAAATACAACGAAAGTTTGTCAGAAATTCCGTAGCCCATCACTGTTGAGTTAGGATTTTCCAACACTAATTTACCCTCTATCATCATGGAATCTAGCCCAGTCATTTTATAAAAAACAGGTTGGACTCCTTTAATAGAAGCAACAGTTTGTTTTTCCATGTATTTTACCAACACAACCTCTTCTATGGCTTCGGAATAAAAAGCAACTGATTCTAACTTTTTTATTTTTTCTTTAGGAAAATCTACCGCATTAAAAGTTTTTCCTTCAACAGCCGTAATTTTAATATCAGGATCAAAAGAGGCGTAGAGTTTTTCAACCAAATCTTCCAATCCATTAAAAGCAGAAAGCACAATAACCAACGCCAACGTACCAACAGCAATACCCGATACAGAAATCCACGAAATAATGTTGATTACATTGTGCGATTTCTTAGAAACCATGTATCTTTTAGCTATGTAAAATGGGAAAAACAATGTCTTAAAATTATCAATGCATAAATCTGACGGCTAATTTACAATTTTAAAAGTACTTAGGAATATTTAAGGAGTACTTAAAAAGTACTTAAGAATATTTAGGAGTACTTAGGAGTGCCT
>PFTH01000102.1 GCA_002789465.1 Candidatus Roizmanbacteria bacterium CG_4_9_14_0_8_um_filter_34_12
GTTTTTGCTGGCAGTTTTAAAACAAGAATCAAGCTGGGGCAAAAATGTTGGTCGGGGTAATTGGCGGGTTGATATGAGGCCGCAGGATAAAGATGCTTTTTTGGCAATTTGTAAAAAATTAGGTTTAGACCCTGAAAAAATGCCGGTTTCTGGCAAGCCGAGTTATGGTTGGGGCGGGGCGATGGGCGCGGCTCAATTTTTGCCAACAACGTGGCTGGCTTATGAGTCAGAAATTGCCAAGGCGACTGGTCACAACCCACCCTCTCCTTGGGATCTGGAAGACGCGTTCGCGGCCGCAGCCATAAAACTTGGACGTGATGGCGCTATTGCCAAAACAGATAAAACCGAATGGAAAGCGGCGATGATTTATTTTGCTGGTTCGCGCTGGAATAATCCGGTCTATGCTTTTTATGGCGATAGTGTGATGGGTTTGGCGCGAGTTATCCAAGAGCAGTTGGATCTAATTGGGATTTAACAATTTTTTTGTCATCCTCGGATGCTCGATCCGGTCGAGCACAAGTTTAATCCGAGGATTTTTTTATTTTACCTGATTTTATGGTAAGATATGAGTCAATAGTATAGTATCTTTGTTTTTAAATTTGATGTTTTTTGATCTTGTTGTGTTTTTCATTTTAAGGAAAATTTAGCAAGATTTAAAGAAATAAAATAATATGCCAGAAAAAATAAATTTAGGCGAATTTTCTCCGGAACAGCTAAAAGACGCGCGTCAAGAAGCGCATAAAGATGCTGGTCAAGAGCGGGCAGATAAGCGCGAAGTCAACCTAGAAAAACAAATGGCGGAATACATGGTGATTGGTCCTGGATATACTGAACCAGTAGGATAAGGAAAGTTAACGGTTAATCTTTTGCAACCCAGCCATAGCTATGCTATCGTGGAGTTACAAAATATTAACTAAAAAACTTATGCCTTATCATAATAAATCGTCTGTTGGTAAAACCAGAAAAACCTATACGCCTCAATTTAAGTTTAATTTGGCTAAAGAGGCCATTAAAACTAACAATTTGTCAGAGATATCTAGAAAATACAATGTTCCGGTTAATGTCATCTCGATTTGGGTTAAGCGTCTTAATGAGCAAGGTTTCCATGTTTTTGAAACTTCGCCCGACCAGCAAAACAAACAATTAAAGAATAAAATCGCGAATCTTGAACAAATGGTAGGCAAAAAAGAAGTGGAGCTGAACTTGCTAAAAATTTTTCAGATTTCTATCTATCCCCAAATACCGAATAGTTGAATTTGCCAAAAGCCAAGTCCAAGCCGGGTTGTTTTCCATTAATCGTATTTGTTGTTTGTGCGGCATATCTAAAACTACTTTCTATGCCTGTCAAAACCCAGATAGCAGATTCGAAGCCAAGTATGAACGTCTACGAGCCAAGATTGTCAAGATTATCCGCGGCAACAGCGCCTCCGGAGTTGGGAGAATTAAGTCGGCTCTTTGGGAGGACTGCCAAATCCATGTTGGTCGGGACGCTCTAGGCAGGCTGCTTAAACTTTGGGGGTTACAACTGAGAAGGAAAAACAAAAAATCAAAACTCAGCATCATCCAGAAAATCTTAATCTTTTTAGCCGATAGAACTAATATTCTTATCAGATCAATCATTACTGCCCCTTTTCAAGCTATCACTAGCGATATTTCAGAGATTTATTACAACAATGGTCGACAGAAGGCTTATCTGGCAATCCACAAGGATATTCTGGGCCAAATAGTTTACGGTTGGCAATTAGCGGAAAATATGGAAGTTAGTTTAGTCATCGGCTCGTTGGAAAAAGCTAAAAAGAATATCCGGAAGCTACTCGGTAAAATTCCTAAGAAAATGCTTTGTCATCAAGATCAGGGATCTCAATATACCAGTTATGAATATGCGGACGTGGCGCTTAAAAGCAATTTGGTTTTATCGTATTCCACGCCAGGCACGCCAACGGAAAACCCCGGGCAAGAATCATTTTTTGGCCGGCTCAAAGAGGAATGTCAAGACGAAATGAGTGAGATCAGAAATTTCAAGGAACTGTATAAATTTATTAAAAACAAAATCAAGTATTACAATTGTCGGCGGCTACACACTAGTTTAAACAATCAAGCGCCGTTAAAATTTACTCAACAATTTATTAAAAATCTTTCCTTATCTGAGAGTAAAAAACGGTTCAGTTTTTTCAGGGGTTGACATTATGTTTAAAGGTGATGCTATTAAAATTAGCGGTTAATTTATTATTTTGACAAAAATAGCCGATATTATATAATAGAAGTATACAGATTTGTATGCTTCTAATGAAAAATATGAATAATGCCCAAAGATTAAAAATATTGACCGATTCTGGAAAAACTGTTTTTTCTGTAGGCGATATTCAAAGCTTATGGCAAAGCAGCGCTTTGACGACTAAAATTTCACTCAAAAGAATGCTCGATAAAAATTTAGTTGTTAGGTTGGCCAAGGGATACTACGCCTTACATGAGAATTATAATATTTACGAATTAGCTAATACTATAATTACCCCTTCATATATTTCCCTAGATTCAGCGCTTTTTTATCACCAAATTGCTTTTCAGGTAAGTAGTCGCGTATCTTCGGTTGCGTTGTTAAATTATCAAAAAGAGATTCAAGAAAAAACTT
>PFTH01000048.1 GCA_002789465.1 Candidatus Roizmanbacteria bacterium CG_4_9_14_0_8_um_filter_34_12
TACCAAAAAAATAACCTGATATCGTAGCAATTCCAACCCAAAGAGCACCACCGATAATATTGTATGAAATAAACTGTCCATAATGCATTTTTCCGATTCCAGCAACAAAAGGAGCAAAAGTTCTGATAAACGGGATAAATCTAGCTAAAATAATTGTTTTTCCTCCATGTTTGTCAAAAAATTTTTGTGTTTCCTTAATATGTTTTTCATCAATGGGGATTTTTGGATGTGCAACTAATTTTTTACCAAAAAAATGACCAATCCAGTAGTTGCTGGTGTCACCGAGAAAAGCTGCAAGCCAAATTAAAAATAACAAAACAAAAATATTTAATGATCCAAGTGCGGCAAAAGCACCGGCGGCAAAAAGCAAAGAATCGCCGGGTAGAAACGGTGTAAAAACCAATCCTGTTTCCGTAAAAATAATAGCAAATAGAATAGCATAAGTGGCAACGCCATAGGTTGTAATTATTTGACCAAGATGAACGTCAATGTGAAGAATAAAGTCAATAACAAATTTTATGATATCCATTTATGAATTGTAACAGAAAAAATGGGGGGATTGGGGATTTGGGGGAGATGGGGGGGAATGAAAGAAAATATGAATTACCTCTCATTGCTACATTGCTAAAAAAATGATAAAATTATTAGTTACCTTTATAAGATACGAATAAATAAACTGGAGGGATTTGGGGGACTGCCATAATTTGAAAACCTGACAGGTTCTTATCAAATAAAATGATCTCAAACCTGTCAGGTTACGCTCACAAACCTGCCAGGTTAATATTAAATATGTTTCAACTAAAATCAAACTTTAAACCAACAGGAGATCAGCCACAGGCAATTGAGGGGATAGTGCAAAACGTACAAAATGGTTTAAAAAATCAGGTGCTTTTGGGAGTGACCGGTTCTGGAAAAACCTTTACCATTGCAAATGTCATTCAAAAACTTCAAATGCCGGCGTTGATCATCTCACATAACAAAACTTTAGCCGGACAACTATATCAGGAATTTCGTGACTTTTTCCCAGAAAACGCAGTTTCGTATTTTGTGTCTTATTACGACTACTATCAACCGGAAGCTTATATGCCTTCAACCGATACATATATTGAAAAAGAGGCACAAATTAATGAATTAATTGATAAACTTCGCTTGAAATCCACCACTAATTTATTAACCAGAAAAGATGTGATTGTTGTTGCATCGGTTTCTTGTATTTATAATATTGGCTCACCAAAAGAATACGGAAATTTTATTTTGGAGTTAAAAATCGGACAACAAATTAATTTTAATGAAATATTTGCACGATTGGCACAACTGCAATATGAAAGAAATGAATTTGATTTTAAACGCGGAACTTTCCGTGTGCGCGGAGATAAAATCGATATATATCCTGCGTATGATGATATTGCGGTTAGGATTACCACGGATGAGAAGCGGATGATCACGGATATTACGAACTTTGAACCATTATCAGGAAAAACAATCATAAATCATAAATCATATATCGAAAATTCTATTGTAATTTATCCGGCGAAGCATTTTATGACTGATCCCGCATTGGTGGAAAGCGCAGAAAAACAAATTCGCACTGATCTAATTAAAGAACACGCACAACTAAAAGCTTTAAATAAAAATTCTGAAGCAGACAGGTTACTACGTCGAGTAAATTATGATTTGGAAATGATTAAAGAAGTGGGCTATGTGAATGGAATTGAAAACTATTCTCGTTATTTTGAAAAACGTCAGATTGGAGATCCACCATATAGTTTATTAGATTACTTTCGTGAAGCATATGGAGAAAAATTCTTGGTATTTATTGATGAATCGCATATGAGTGTTCCTCAGATTCGGGGAATGTTTAACGGTGATTATTCTCGAAAAAAAACACTGGTTGATTTTGGTTTTCGTTTAAGAGCAGCCTTTGATAATCGTCCTTTGAAGTTTGATGAGTTTTATCAGATTCCAAAGCATATCATTTATGTTTCAGCAACTCCAAGTCTTTGGGAAATTGATCAATCACAAAATCAGGTAGTGGAGCAACTGATTAGGCCAACAGGAATTATTGACCCTTCAATTGAAATTCGACCTGCCGAAGGTGAAATTCAAGATCTTCTTAAAGAAATTGAAAAAAGAGTGATTCTGAAAGAACGGGTTCTTGTTACAACATTAACTAAGAAAATAGCTGAAGATTTAACAGACTATTGCAAGGATAAAAATATTAGAGCTGCTTATTTGCACAGTGACGTTGACACGTTGGAAAGATCAGATATTTTAGATAACTTAAGAAAAAACGACTTTGACGTTTTAATTGGTGTGAACTTGCTTCGAGAAGGTCTTGACTTGCCTGAAGTGACACTAGTTGCAATTCTTGATGCGGACCGAGAAGGGTTTTTGCGCTCCAAAACTGCACTTGTTCAAACTATGGGAAGAGCCGCTCGTAATATTAAAGGAACTGTTATTTTCTATGCTGACGTTGAAACAAAATCAATTAAAGGCGCAGTTGAAGAAATTAATCGCAGACGCAAATATCAAATCGAATATAATACGAAAAATAATATTACGCCAACAACAATTTACAAACCAATTAGAGAAAAA
>PFTH01000066.1 GCA_002789465.1 Candidatus Roizmanbacteria bacterium CG_4_9_14_0_8_um_filter_34_12
GAAAAAACAACTGCAAACGCCTTAATAAATAAATTAAGTAATTCTTTGTTATTAAAGAAACTGTTAAGATCCATTTTTTTTCACATAAATTAAATTATTAATTATGCGTGAAACTTCGGCAGGTTTAGGAACATTAAAAAATTCTACATTTACTTCTGTACCGGCGGTTTGAATAAAAACATTTCCATAATTGAAAATTGAGGCAAGAAAACCGCCACCCTTGGAAGTCACATCTTCAATTTTATTGAGATTTGCATATGTAACTTCACGATATACAATCGCCTGTAAATCAACATCTACCACACGTTGATTAGTCACAATCCCTACATTAAAATACCAGCTTAAAAAATTAAACCAAATATATGCGGAAATTGTTGATAGAGCAAACAAATTAATAAATATTATTTGACCTAAATTTAAAAAAGAAGGTAAAAAGAAATTTAAATAATAAAAAAAAACAATAAAAATAATACTATTAAGTAGCCACGGAATTTGTGTTATCGGATGAGCCCGAACTACCAAAATAACTTGTTCATTATCACCTTGCGCTTCAAAACGAATATTTGGACGAATATTAAAAGCATGAAGAATTTGATGAGAACTAGATAGTGTTTCCAATTTTTCCACTGTTTTCATTAATACAATTATATATTACAATTATTTATTTTTTATATTCAATCATCTCTCCTCTTGTTCTCTTTCTTTATTCGTATATTCGTATCATTCGCATAACGCCTGTATTATTCGTATCTTTCTGTTTTATTCGTATCATTTGTTTATTTTTCGTTTGCATTTTTCTTTGTCTTTTTCTATAATAGATTTGCTCTGGTTATTTGAGCGACTTGGCCCCACCCTTTCCCATCCCGAACAAGGTCGTGAAACGAGTCAGCGCCGATGATACTATCACGCTTAGCGTGAGGGGAAAGTAGGTCATAGCCAGAGCATTATTGTTTCTTGCTGTTTTCGAAACTTCTGAGAAAACAGCTTAGAAACAGTTAGTCCTCCAAACAACGCTCTTCAACACGTTTAGCGAACCCGCCTGCTTCGCTTTGCGAAGCATTGCGGGCAGGTAGCGATGATTTTAGTGTTGAAGTAAGTTGTGGAGGACATTTTAATAATAAGAGGTGATGGATTATTCCAAAAGCATTTTTAATCCCTTAATCTCCGGAAGCGTTTTCCCAACAATTCCTTCCAGATCTCCATGCATTCCAAGAATATTTTCCAAAACCAGTTGCGTATTTTTCTCTTCTTTTGCCCATTTTTTTGTAAACCAATCTCTTTCTTTTTGAATTTCTATCCGCTGTTGCTGATAGGCTTCATAAATCGCCTCAACCCGTTGACGAAACTCAATTCCGGTTAAATAATTCCAAAGAATTTCTTTTTTCTCCGCTTTGCCGACCATTGATTGTTTTATTCCCGCCAAACTTATAAGGGAACTTCGTACTGCCATTGCCAGCCCAATTATTGCGTCAAAACCTCCCACCCACACATCATGATATAAACCAAAATTTTTTATGTTATTTGGCAATACCTGAGTAATTAATATTGATACATCTGCCTTAACCTGACGTTGGTCTTCTTTTAGTTTGGAGACCCAACCCTCGCTCCAAGCTTTTGTGCGTTTCATTTCCCATATTACTTTTCCACAATCTCGACCTGATTGATTTTTTATCGTTTGGATAATGTCGCCACCCTTAACACCTTTTGCCACTGGGCTAATTTCATCATAGGGGAATTCTTGTTTTAATATGTTTTCCAGCTCCAATTCTAAAACTTCACCTTGTGTTTGCTGTGATCCTTGTTCCAATTTTCGTTTCAAATCGTCATTTGTCTTTAAAGCATCCTGCAATTTTTTATCATATTCAAGCATTTTCATACGATAAGTTTCGTCCTGACGTTTTTTTTCTTCTTCACGAATTTTTTCTTGCTCCACGATCAGTTTTTTTTCCATTTCTATATTTTTTTGTTCGTTTTCTGTTTTTAAACTTCGAATTAAACGGTTTAATTCTAAAAATTGCTCTTGAAGTTGTTTATTTTGTTTACGAAGATCATCTATTTCATTTGCCTTATCTTTTAACTGCATTTCCATTTCTTTAGCAATCTTTATTTTTAGTGTTTCTGTTAGTTCGTGCTCTTTTTTCTTAACTGCATCAAAATATTTTTGCCGGTATTCTGTTTGATATTTTTCCTGCAACTGATGGGACAATGCTTCAGTTAAGGGAATCGGTTTTTTACAATGCGGACAAATTATTTGGTCATTCATGTTTTTTTATTTTAAGTATTAATAAAAACTTTTGGATCAACGCCAATTTGTTTAATGACACTCCTTAATGTTCCGGATTTTACTTCGCGATGATGAGGAATAATACATGTTTTTCTTGTTTGTTCATTCCACCAGATTTCATGAGAACCACTGGTTGAACGTCGAAAAACAAATCCTAATTTACGTAACTTTTTTATTACATCACGATACTTTAAGGATGGTATGTGTATCATTTATGCAGAAGCAACAATTAACGGAAATGTTAAAGACATATTTGTTGCTATTTCCGATGAAGT
>PFTH01000150.1 GCA_002789465.1 Candidatus Roizmanbacteria bacterium CG_4_9_14_0_8_um_filter_34_12
CGTTTTGAAACACTTGGAGAACTGATTGAATATATTTACAATCAGGTATATTATTACAATAATAAACGAATTCATTCAGTTCTCAAAATGACACCAAGTGAAAAAAGACAGAGACATACTGTCTAAAAAATTAGGTACTTGACAGGGAGCGTATTTGTTGACAAAGTATATCTATCTTCAGGAGGGGTAGAAAGAATTATTGTGTGATCGTCATCATAATAACCTTTTCCAGTCCCTAATTGTCTTCTATTTAAATCATAGTCAAATGTATGAAATAAAACCTTCCCAACCGTAGTGGGGGAAGGCATAATTCCTATCGGACTATCATCCGGATAAGAGGCAGACAACACAATACCTCTATTGTTCATAATAGTCGCTTGTGTGGAGACCACTGGAAGAGTTTGTTCAGGTTTAAGTTGTGCATTGGGAACCTGGGCGATTGCGAGACCACATTCTATATTTCTTGCGGTAATGATTGTAGTATATGTTCTGTGGTCTATCCTGATACACGGGTCATACGACCTGTTTCCATAATAAGCACCTGGGGACGGTATGTCATCTGGATTAATGTTCATGAATAGCCTAACTTTACCATTATGAGATTTTTGACTTAATGGTAAAAATATACGGATAAAATGAGTCTTTAGATTGCTACAATTACCTTTTATTATCAATTTTTATCTATCATGGTTAAAAATGTCCATTTTGTTTATCCCATAAGACGAAAAGAAACGGATTTCATAATGGGAAAAAATCTTTTAAGTGTTTGGTTTGTTTGACTTTTTAGTATAAAAAGTATTTGACTATTATTAATAGCGGGATAAAAATGAAGAGTTGGAAACGGCTGATGATGGCGAGGTTTTAATGTGGGAATGGTTTCAACTTTAAAAAACAAATTGACACGATGATAAATATCTTGAAGCGTTATTAGTGCATGAATAGTAGTGTGTGATTTCTTGTATAACACAAAAATTAAAGCGCTCTTGGTTTTTATTTTCCAAACAACTTCTTGATTCTGTATCTCATGTCAGAAGCAGGTCTTTCCAAGAATAATTAAAGACTTTTGCAGATATGGGAAAAGATGTTGGTGAATTTGAAATCAGACAAGCTTTTTTCACCAGCTTGCCCAAATCATTAACTGCGCGGTTTAAGCTTGATGCATGTTTAGGCTTAATGGTTGAGCTGCTTTTAATTTCCAGCAAATAAAGAAGACCTTCAAGCTCCAAAATCAGATCAACCTCAAGATTGTCTCTTGTGCGGAGATAGTATAGAGAAGGTAAACTTCCGAAATTATAAAAACGTTTTAAAAAATCAATAACGATAAAAGTTTCAAAAAGCGCGGGAAAATGAGGACTATTATAAAGAGTTTGTTTGTCATGTAAACCAAGCAGATATGAAGCCAAGGCCGTGTCAGTAAAATATAGTTTTGGTCTTTTAATGAGTCGTTTGCCAATGTTTTTATAATATGGATAAAGCAGATATATTTGATAACCAGTTTGCAACAATGACAACCATCTTTTTGCAGTGGAAACAGAAATTCCCAGTTCTCCTGCCATTCCTGAAAGATCAAGTAATTGACCGGTTCGCACTGCACAGGCACGAAGAAAACGTTCAAATTCTCCCAAGTCACCCACTTGTTTGAGATTTCTAATATCTCGTTCAAGATAAGTATTGATATATGAGCCACACCAAATCTGCCGATCGACTTTTTTATTAACAACGATTTCCGGGTAACTGCCAAGTAGCAGGTTTGTTAAAAGATCTGTTGTTAACTTTTTTATTGAAAGTTTATTTAATGAGAACATTTGAGACGAGGTAAGACTTTTCTGACCATTTCCGATTTTTTCAATTTCCGTTAGCGGCATTAGGGTCAGTATTGCTGCTCTTCCGGCCAACGATTCACTCACATTTTGCATAAGCATGAAGTTTTGCGAACCGGTTAACAACCATTGATTTGGTTTACGATTCTTGTCAATGAATGTTTTGATATATTGAAGAAGAAATGGAGCATATTGAATTTCATCTAAAATGACCGGTCGTTTTATTTGCGACAAAAAACCAATAGGATCTTCATTAATTCTTAATCTTAAGTCAGGACTTTCAAGATTGTAATAACTATGAGTGGTTGAGAACAACTTTTTTAGCAATGTTGTTTTACCAGACTGTCTTGGACCCGTAATTACAATGCTAGGAAATGTTCGACTGGCTTTTTTGATGGTTAAGGACAACGTTCGTTCAAGCATTCTTTAATTATACCCTGCAAAATTGCTATGTCAAGTCAAAATTGCAGGGTTAATAGATATTACCAAAATAATATTATTTTTATTTCTTAAACAACTTTTTGATTATCTCCTCGATCCTTTCATCTTCCACTGTTAAGTCAGAGTAGGGGAGGTGTTGGGTGATGAGGTTGATGGTGATTGGTATGTCAGCCCGCTTGACACGATATACCACCTTGGGGAACTGATTGGTGATGATTCTCCCGACTTTTGTTAAGATAGTTTTATCAATTGATTCTTCAAGAGTGACTGTGACATACTTTTCATCTCCATATTTTTTTAAAATTGTATTTAAACTA
>PFTH01000061.1 GCA_002789465.1 Candidatus Roizmanbacteria bacterium CG_4_9_14_0_8_um_filter_34_12
AAGATCATATGAAGTAAAAAACACCATTCTTTCTGAAGATAATTATCTGATTAATGGCATGTCAGACGACGGTCAATACATTCTCATTCCCAAAGAGGGAATTGATCAATGGAAAAATCTGAAGGTTGGTATTGGTGACTACATCAACGATATCACCCCCGCCCCAACGGCAACATCTAAATTATGACGGGACAGTCCTCAAAGGACTGTCCTTATTTATTTTGCCTTTGCCTTTGTAGAGAACTTTGGAATAATAGCATTTTTGTGTGGTTTTCGATGTTGAGAAAGTCGTCGGCAATTAAAATCAAATCCCGATTGGCGGATTTTTTAAATGCTACCACCTCAACTAAACAACCCAATGATTGTTGAAGATAGTTTACCACTGGTTGAAAATCGCCGTCTCCTGAAACCAGCACAATGGAGTCAACTTTGTGACCCAGTCGAATTGCATCCATGGCAATTCCCAAATCCCAGTCTCCTTTTTTCGCACCTCCAACAAAGATTTGAAGATCTTTTTCCTTAACTTCAAAACCCGCGCTATTTAATGCCTCAAAAAATTCATGCTCTTTTTCATTGGGATCTGCCTTGATTACATAGGCAATTGCTCGCGTCAGGATGCGATCCGCCACTACCAAATTCAGTAAGTTTTTAAAATTAATCCGTGACTGATAAAGATTTTTAGCTGAATAATATAAATTTTGCACATCCACCAAAACCGCAATCCGTTGATTTTTATTTCGAACGATCATAGTTAAATATAATTAATAATTTTGCAATGTCATTGCGAGCGACCAGGTGCTGAATACTACCTGGGAGCGAAGCAATCCCGTTAATATAGTACGTCCTATTGGTAACGAGATTGTTTCGTCGTATAGGCTTCTTGCAATGACATTTGTTATGCTCAATTTTTGATTCGCATATTCGCAACATTCGCATTGCTGGTTTCATTCGTATCTATAATTTCGGACAATCCAACGACTTTCTAAATCCAGCCATTTTTGCTTCCTGTTCAGTGCAAAACCAACGATCAGATGTCCCGGGCTTAATCGTAATCTTATCATAATTGTAACAATCAGGCATATGATAAATTCTTGCATTATTAGCAGATCGATAATTTCCTTTAATTAAACAGTTGTCTTTTTTTGTAAGACATAGGTCTGACCAAACGCCTCTTTGAGTTAATCTGGCTTTCTCTTGGGCTTTTTCAATTGTCAAAGAAGTTTCAGTTAATGTTTTGTCTTTAGAAAAGACTGCATAGCCTTCTTCAACCAAAATTTCATTGATAAATAAATTATTGCTATAAACAAGTATGAGTATTCTACCAAAGTTATCCCGATGAAATGATTTTATTGAAATAGTTTTGTTCAGAATTAAGTTTTCAAGCCGAGTTTTTGCATCTTCACCCAAACAACCCTTGGGATATTCCGGTGCATCAATTTCATAAAGCCGATAACGTTCTCCATTTTCTGCATCAAACGTATCACCGTCAATCACACGTGTAACTTTAAGATTTTGCAGATTTTTATCACTTGAAAGCGGAGAAGGGGACTTTGTTTTGAAAAAATAAACATTCAAAACAATAGAAACAAAACCAATAATTCCAAGTAGAAAGATTCCAATCTTTCTTAACATAATATAATGTTAGATCAATTTTATTGACAAATCAAATAGGATTTTTAGTCGTAGCGTTATATAATATTGAATAAATTGTTAACCTTTATAGCTTAACCCCAAAGAACGCTTACCTGCTCGCGAGGTTTACATCCTCGCCTCGCAAGGGTCCTTCTTCGGGGCAAGCGGATAGAGAATATTAAATGAAGCTCCCGTAGCTTAACGGATAAAGTAGCGGTCTTCGAAACCGCTGATAGAGGTTCAATTCCTCTCGGGAGCACTGTAAAGGTAACCAAAATATGGTAAACATATTACCTTTACAGTGTAAACACTATTAATTCATGGTAACCAAAAAAAAGTAAATTATATTTCCTTTATAGAATAAATACATTTTTATGAATAAAGATTGGTTTGTTTATATACTAGAATGCAAGGATCAATCTTTATATACGGGAATTACAACTAATTTAAAAAGAAGAGTAATTGAGCATAATACAGATAATAAAAAAGGTGCTAAATCATTACGTGGAAAACGACCAGTAAAGCTGGTATATTACGAAAGCTTTGATACAATAATTAAAGCAGCAAGTCGTGAAAAAGCAATTAAAAACTGGAAGAGAATTAATAAACTCAAACTTATTAATAAAGGTAG
>PFTH01000206.1 GCA_002789465.1 Candidatus Roizmanbacteria bacterium CG_4_9_14_0_8_um_filter_34_12
ATTTATATATTAAATAATGAAAAAAACAGCATTAGTGACAGGAATACTCGGACAGGACGGTCCATATTTAGCAAAGTTACTTTTGGAGAACGATTATAAGGTTTTTGGATTAGTACGACGTTATTCAAATCCAAACTTTTCTAACTTAGAATACTTGGGATTAATGAACAAAATTGAGTTTGTTGAGGGTGACTTAACCGATGAATCTTCTTTAATTAATATTGTAAAAAATACTCGACCTGAAGAAATTTATAACTTGGCTGCTCAGTCATTTGTTGGTGGATCGTGGGATCAGGCAAAATTAACAACTGAAGTAAACGCGGTGGGGGTTTTGTTTTTACTTAACACAATAAAATTCTTTTCACCAATCACGCGTTTTTATCAAGCTTCAACTTCAGAAATGTTTGGTTTGGGAAATACCAATGGTTTTCAAGACGAAAACACACCCTTTCATCCGAGAAGTCCATATGGAGTTTCCAAAGTTTATGCTTATTGGATGACAGTTAATTTCCGTGAATCATTCGGGCTATTTACTTGTAATGGAATTCTTTTCAATCATGAATCACCAATTCGGGGAATTCAATTCGTGACGCGTAAAATCACCGATGGTGTGGCGCGTATCAAACTTGGATTGGCAAAAGAGTTGCGCTTAGGCAACCTAGAGTCGCGGCGTGACTGGGGGTTTGCCGGGGACTATGTTGAAGCAATGTATTTAATGTTACAACAGAAAAATCCTGATGATTATGTCGTTGGTACAGGAGAGAATCATTCAGTGGGCGAATTTGTAGAAAAAGCTTTTTTGGTAGCTGGGATTAATGATTGGAAAAAATATGTGACGATTGATCCTCGATTTAAAAGACCAGCTGAAGTGCCAAATTTAAAAGCAAAACCTGATAAAGCGCAAAAAGTGCTTGGATGGAAAAAAAAGACCTCATTTGATGCACTGGTAAAGATGATGGTTGAGGCAGATTTAAAACGGTTGAAATCAGTCAAAATTAGTTAAAAATAGTTGAATTAGAAAAAACTTATAATAAAAGTTAGCTATTAACATATGATAATTGGTGCAATTCTAGCAGCGGGGAAAGGAACGCGCATAAATGCTCAGACAAGCAACAAAACTACATTGCTTTTTAATGGAAAACCATTAATACAATATGCTGTTGAAGTATATAAAGGATGGGCTGATAGGACGATTGTGACGGTTGGTGTATTTAAAGAAAGTGTGATTGAAGCTCTAAAAAATTATCAAGTTGATTTTCTTGATCAAGGAGAACCACTAGGCACAGGACATGCGGTTCAGGTAGTGGTGGAAGACATAAAAAAACGCGGTTTAAGTCCAACAGAACTTTTAGTCGGTTATGGCGATCACATGATGTTTTATACTCCGGAAGTGGTTCGAAAAATGATAAAGACCCATCAGCATCGCAAAGCCACTGTAACTTTAATCACAACAAAATATTCTGATCCTGATTTATTAGGATGGGGAAGAATTTTGCGTGGAGGACTGTCCGGGCATATAAAAAAAGTGGTTGAGCAAAAAGACGCAACGACAGAGGAACGAAAAGTGCAGGAACTAAACGCAGGTTTTTATTGTTTTGATTATCACTTTTTATTGGAAAATAAAAATAAGATAAATAAATCTTCGGTGTCTGGTGAATACTACATTAATGAGTTTATTGATTTGGCTATTGTTCAAAATAAAACTGTAATTGCATTGGATGTGGATTTTAAATATGTGGGAATCGGAATTAATACTCAAAAGCATTTAGAGGATAGCCAGAAGCTGTATAAGGAGAGGGATAATGAATAATAAATAAATCAGTTAGGAGTTAGTAGATAGTAGTTAGGAAGGAAAGAAGGTTAAGGATACGATTTAAGATTTATGATTTAAGACTTATGAATTCTTTGAGAAGAGTAATATTTGAGTATTTAGGAATTTTTTTATTGTTCACTTCAATTTATCTTTGTTTATTTCACACTCCTCTACTCATTAGTCAACGCGTAATGTTTTATCGAGGACTAGGATTACTTTTTATTGCCACATTCCTTACTCTCATATTATTACTTACCTTTCGTAATAAATCAAAACTAAATTTTGAAACATTAGTCACTTCGATAGTGATGAGTTTTTCTATTAATATAGTGTTTTTTGTGGTCTTTCCGGTGACATTTGAACGTTCAGTGACAATGTATGTTTTAAACAAATTAAATACTTCAAAACAAACTCAAAACTGCCAAGGATTGAGTAAGAGTGATTTAGAAAAAGATTTTATTGAAAATTATGTGATAAAAAATCAAGCCATGCAAAAAAGAATTAATGAACAAAAAATAATTAACATGATTAATGAAGAAAATAACTGCATATCAATTAGTTCTCGCGGTCGTAGTTTTCTTGACTTTTCTAGGATAGTTGAAAGAATCTATTCACCATAAATTCGGCAACCGGGCAGGTTGCCAATTTTTGGCATTAACAAGATAAGAACTTCCAAAAGCGTAAGAATTCGTACCAGCCACGTAGCGCTCCCGCAACTACCCCTCTCCATCCATCGCGATATCCGTGATGCCAAAAAAACCATCTGCAAAAGACATAAAGAGGGAGAAAAATCATTTTAATAAAAGCAAGCCAGACAGGATTATTAATTTGCGGTATTTCTGCGTCAGTATAAAGTTGAAACTTTTTTATAACATCATTAAATGTGGGGTGTGAATAATGATTAAGCCGATTTTCCAGATATCCAATTTTTCCAGTTACTTTGAACTGTTCATGAATGGGAACAATTGGGTCGTATCGGGCGAATTTGGGACGGAAAAGACGCACTAATCGGTCATAATACCAGTCCCCTCCCTTGAGAAAAGCACCGAGAAAAAATTGATTGCGGGGAAGACCATAGGCAACGGGAGAATTATGAATTATGAATTTAGAATTAAGAATAAAACCAATTTCAGAATTTAATTTCGGAGTGACTTCTTCGTCAGCGTCAATGCGAAAGATCCAGTCGGTGGTTGCGTTATCAATTGCCCAATTAATATTTTTTTGAACAGAAATAAAGTCCGGCTTAGCATTTTTATTCATCTCAATCACTTCAGCGCCAAGTGCCTTAGCTATCGCTCCAGTCTTATCATTGCCCATCCACAAAATCATCACCTTATCACACCACAAAACACTTTTGACGCAACGCTCAATATTTTTTTCTTCATTAAAGGCAGGAATGATTGCGGTTATTGTTTGTCTCATTGATTAATTATACCAATCTTTTAATATCCAGAAATTTTTAACCACAATAAAAACAAAAAATAACATATACATCAAAAAAACAACATAATATTTTTTTAACGGTGCTAAAAATCGGATAACAAAATAAGTAAAAGGGATAATTGAACTAATTAAAAAAACGCCTTTAACGCTTGAATAAAACGGGAGTTTTATGGTGTATGCAATATAAGATAGAAATAACACAATTGGATATAGGATCATTAAATATGACTTATCTTTTTTACTTAGTTCTTTGATTAGTCCAAAAATAAACATAAGGAACAATGGTACAGACGCGATTACTAATAAGGCTCCTGCTTTTGAAAATGCTTGAACTGGAACAATAACATTATGTCCATCATAGAACCAACTGAAATATGTGCCAGACCATAATGAATAATGATGTGCCTTAAATAAATCTAATGAAAGAAAGCCTGAGATATCAGTAAAAAATTTAATGTCCCTGTATCCTGGACCTTGTACAATGTGAAATTTGGGAAAATCAACCGACGTAGTAAACGGATTTTGGTAAATTAATAAATTGCGTATATAAAACCATCCGGAAATAATTAATACAAAACCTAGAATTACCAGTAAATGTTTTGTTAGCTTTACAAAATTATTTTTATGTTGAATTATTTGATCGACGATTATGCAGAAGAGTAGTACGAATGAAGTTGCTTTTGATAGCAGTGAAAGACCAAGTAAACATCCAAAAATAATCTGATTGAATAGCGCAAATCTTTTTGCAAACGTCACGTAATACATAATAGTAAAACTAATAATCATTCCTGAAAATAATTCATTACTAATTGCAGGGAGTGAGTAAATAACAACCGGCAAAGAAGCAATAATGACTGTTGAAATTATTCCAAGAAATGTATTTTTTGTTATTTTTTTAAAAAATAAAAATACTGCGATTAATAAACCAACAAAAACAAATCCATTTAAAAAACGAATAAATAAAGGATTTGTTATTGGAAATAATAAAAGATAATATAATGGCGGTTGATAAAGTTCCCATCCTTCATGGGCCATCGGAATAGAGTGATTGGTTCGCAAATAACCAACATAATCTAAATGGTTTAAAGCATCAAAACCGCGACTTACGGGAAAAAGAATAAAATTATGAATCTGAAGAACAACAAGTATCAAGAGTAGAAAAAAAGGGAGAAAAAAGCTAAGTTTCTTCATAATTTAGTATTAATTATGGAAATTAAAAATTAGTGCTTGGTAGTTTCCATACTGAACAATATTACTTGGTTTTTCACCCTTGATCACGTATCCGAGAGTTGTAATAATTACTTTCTTTTTAACAAGTTGATTGCTGATTTCATTTGGATAAATCCATCCGAAATGATCGTCAGCGCGGGAGCGGGCGGGTTTTTGTCCATATACCGTGAACAGATAGCGCCAGCCGCCAAAATGTAAATAATTTTCTGTAGTATCTAAATAATATGGTTGTCCGTTTAATACCTTTGATGTCACAATTATTAATTCTTTTTGCGCAGATAATCCAGTGACAGGATTTTGGTTAAGAAAAAAAATATAATTACAAAAGATAATAATTATTAAAAAGGGAAGATAGATTTTTTGATTAAAAGTATTCAGGAAAAGTGCGATGATCAAACTAAAGAAAGGAAAAAAGCCTAAATAATAATATTCCAAAACTGCACCGGGAAAAAGAAAGAACATCAGTAAATAAACAAAAACAATAATTGCCAAGATAGTTTCATGAAATTTTTTGATCTTAAAAAGAAAAATTAATATGGTTAGGATTGATAAATATGCGATAATATTTTGGTGAAATGGATGATTGAGATTGCTGATCCAAAAATGAGAAATGGTTTGTCTGAAAACTTGCCAATGCTGTATAAATGGTAGTCCTCCACTTGATCCTTGCGTTTGCATTAACATTCGCAAAGGAGTTTTTAGATTATCAAAGTTGTGGACAAAGTCGTAGACTAAAAGCGGTGAGTAAATAATGAGAAATATGATTAATGATTTAAGATTTAAGAATAGGAAAGAAATTAATTGTGATTGGTTTTTTTTAAAGGTAGAATAGATTGACTTTATGGTGAAATATAAGATAATTGGAATAAATAAAAACAAGGATGCGTGGATGTGAAAGAGGCAACCCAAAAGAAAAGCCAGAAGTATTAAATAACGCCTGTCCTTTTGAAGTTTGACCAATGCCCAATAAATTAATATTGCAACCAGAGGAACCAGAGTTGAGTTCCAAAAGCGTCGATCATAGTTAACAACAAATGCAGAACAGCTGTATAAAGCAGTTGTAATCATTGCAACTTTTCTATTAAACAAATTTTTTACAGTTAAATAAAAAACAACAGCTGTGATCACCCCAATTGTTGAAGCAGCATAGGCAAAAATTAATGGATCACCATGGCTGATCCATAAAAGCGCTGCGTGAAGATAAACCAAACCCGGGCCAACATAAAAACCTGTGTTCGCAGCGGAAAGGCCAATCCAAATCGGATGAAAGTCCTTGATCTGCGCCAGTGCTAGAAGTGACTGATACTCTTCATCAATACCAAAGAAAAACCACTCCCCGACCTTGTAAAAGCGGGGAAAGATTATTAGAGCAAATAAAATCAGGATTGCCCAGTTCTGCTTCAATAAATTAATTAATTGAAGCATTTTTATTTTTGTCATATGTTTTTTATATCAAGCGTCATCCCCATAAAGATAGGTTACAATCCCCGTCAGGGGAGATCCTGTCGATTATTACCTTATTAATAATGCATATTATGTCTGGATTCCCTCCTACCCGCTTCGCCAAAGCTTCAGCGAGGCGAACGAGGGAATGACATTGTGTCAATTTTTAATTACATATCCATAATAAACTCCTGATTGAAATGAAACGATTGGTTTCCCGGGTAATTTATCCGGTTTATATTCAGAAATTATCACATTCAATTTAGGTTGGTTAGACTTGATTTCATCAGAATAGATCCACCCAAAATATTTATCTGCATATGATGCGTCCGGGGTTTTGCCATACGCTTTAAAAAGATAGCGCCAACCGCCTGAAGAATGATATTGGCGTTTGTCAGGTGAAAGTGTTGTCAAATAAAATGATTCATTTTTTATATACGGATAAATTTTTTTAATTAGTTGTTTACGAATCATTAAACCATACTGAGTTTGTGTGGTGGTTAATAAGACAAGGCAATTTGCAATAATATAACCTCCAATAATTACATATGATAATTTTTGCGGGATGGCAGAAAAGAAAAGTCCAGCATTAATAGCAAAAAGCACAAGAAATCCTAAAAGAAAATATTGAACTGTTCCGGCGGAGTAAGTTAAAAATGCAAAAATAAATAGCAACATACTCATAAGTAAGATTCGGTATTTTTTTTGAACAACGGCTTGATAAACCAACCAAAAAATTATTACGAGCGAAAATAATATTAGCATTAAATATGCTGGGCTTGAGTTGCCATGAATTCCCAATCCAAACTCTTCTTGGATGTTTGTGTTAAACCGTAAAAACCAGAAGTTGGATAGGACTTTATAAAAAGCCGGTAAGTTCCCAAAAACATTTCCACCACCTTGATTACTGGAAAGAAATTTTTGCACAAAACGCAAAGGCATTTTTAAATTATCGAAGTTATGAAAATAATCAAAAACTATTAAAGGAGAGATAAATAATAAATAAGAACCAATGATCAATAACCAATTTTTCAATTTGATATTTTTACGTATTGTCCAAACAATAAATAATGCAATTGGCCAAAATGATAAAAGAGAGAGATGGACATGAAGAGATAAGGCCATTAATATTGCAGTTAAAACAAGCCAGCGGATATTTTTTTGTGCCTTAACCAAACTAAAATAAAACCAGATAGAAATAAAAACAATCGGTGTGGCGCTCCAAAAACGCCGATCAAAATAAGCAGCAAAGGTTGAGGCGGAATATATTAAAGTTGCATAAATGCCAGCTTTTTGGAAATGGAGTTTGGATGTGACGTAATAGATGTTCAAAGTAGTAATTACTCCAAGTAATGAGGCAAAGTAGGCCAAAATAAGTGGATCTTTGCTAATTTGAAGTAATATAGCACATAAATATGTAACTCCCGGTCCCAGATAAAAGCCAACATTGGATGCGCTCACCCCAATCCAAATCGGGTGGAAGTTTTTCACCTGTTCCCAAGCGAGAAGAACTTGGTATTCCTCATCGAAATTAAAAGTAAACCACTTTCCTATTTTGTAGAAACGGAAAAAGGCTGAAATAAGAATAATAATTAATAAAAACCAATTTGATTTTATTTTATTGTATAGTTTGTTCATGATTTATCTACTATTTTGATAGATATAGCCATAATATTTTCCTTCCTGAAATTGTTGAATTAATTTATGATTAAGACTTAATGGATTTTCAGAAACAATGACGTGTAATTCAGGATCGCTTTTAGAGATTTCATCGGCGTAAATCCAGCCCAATTCAGTGTCTATATTGCTTCTTGCGGGTGTTTTTCCATAAATTTTAAATAACAATCTCCAACCAGCATATGCAAATTGAGGATTAGGTAAGGATCCTGCTGTTTCCAAACTAAAAGTTTTATTATTAACATAACTCATTGTTTTCATAATAAACTGTTTCTTCATTGTTAGTCCATAATCGTTCGTTGTTGTTAGCACTGTTAACAAATTTGCCAAAATAAAAAAGCTAATAACAATACATATTAACTTTTTTGGTAAAGAATTTAGAAAAAAACCAATAATAATTGTGAAAAGAGTCAAAAATCCCATTAAGTAATACTCCGGGTTATAACTTGGATAAACGATATATGCGAATAATATTGACACGATTGATATAAAAAAAATCTGATATCCATTTTTTCTATTTTTAATAAAAAACCAGAAGAGAGCAGCACATGAAATCAATGCTAAGAAAATATTACCCGGTATTTTATAAGTATTAGTTTCCAGGACAATATCTTGAAGATTCGAATTTAGTCGGATAAACCATATCCTTCCTAAGGTCGACACAAGAGAGTTAATATGACTTTTAATGCTTTCAAAACTAAAAAAGTAAAGTCCGGTTTTTTTCCCTTCAAAAATTATTTTATAAGGAGCTAACAGGTTGTCAAAATTATGGTTCAGGTCAAAAACTATAAGTGGGGAAATTATCACTAGATAAAAAATCACCATTAGTACCCAGGTATACCATTTGATTTTCCTGAAATTTTTAATGACTGAGTATATTGTTGGAATCATGAAAAGCAGTAATAATAAATGAAAATGAAAAGAAGCGGCTGTTAAAATAGCAATAAGAATAAACCAACGCGTATCTTTATTAGTTTTAATTAGAGCATAAACATATAATATAGAAATAAGAGGGATAAATGATGGATTCCAAAACCGTCTATCATAGTAGTTTATTAGCGTAGAACATCCATAAAATATACTTGTAATGAATGCTATTTTACGATCAAAAAGATCTCTAACAACAAAAAATAAAACAATAACTGTGGCAATTCCCAATAAGGCAGAAAAATAGGCAAGAACAACAAGGTCTCCATTTTTGATTAAAAATAAAAGGTAGTTTAGATAAATAAAGCCAGATCCAAGATAGAAATTAATATTTGCTTGACTAACTCCAATCCAAATCGGATGAAAATTTTTTACTTGTTCCCAAGCTAACGTTCCCTGCCATTCTTCACTAAAGGTGAAAATAAAAAAATTAGGAACCATCCAAAGTCTTAGGAATATGATGATTGCGAATAATAATATTATCCAAATATTCTGCTTCAATAAATTAATTAATTGAAGCATGAGATTTTTGAAATATCCTTTGTATAAAGCACCAACAGTAGAAATGGAAATTTTAATCGCAGTCACTGTTCGAAGAAATAAAGTTATGAGTGAAAATGGAAATAGAACATTTTTTGCCAAATAGTGACCGTAGTTTTCAAAGATTAATTTATTTTTATTGTTTTTTTCTTCAGGGCGGATTCCTCCGCTCGGTGCTTTATGATGATAAACTAAAGCATCAGGTTCAAAAATAATATCTCCATGTTTTTTTAAACGCGCACTAAGATCCACTTCTTCAAAAACTTTAGGGAAATTTTCATCAAAACCGCCAATTTGATCAAGTGTGGATTTACGAAAAGACATATTACATCCATAAACAAAATCAACTATTTGTTTTTTTAAACTCCAAAATTGATAAATAAACCTTGTTCCCAACCAGTTGGTTTTGCCGGTTTCAACATCAGTATTAGTGGGAATTTTATCACTGTCATTAATTACCCGACCAGCAACACCAACGATTTTGTTATCAGTATATTGTTTGAGATGGTTATTAATTGTATCCTTGGTAATCTCAACGTCATCATCAAAAAATATGACAATTTCTCCTTTTGCTTTGACGATACCTAAATTCTTTGCTACGGAAGTATTTGCTTTATCTAATTGATGATACTCGATATGATATTTATTAATTTCTTTTTCGTCCTTAGTGGCTTGGTTCTCCTGGTCAACAATAACAATTTGAAGATTCGGATGATATAAACGGATTTGTTTGGCGAGTTTCAGGGCAAGATGGGTTCGTTGATATGTGGGGATGACAATGGTGGCGCTTGGTAATTTAGGTTTTTCTTTTTGTAGATTTGCCATAAGAATTCAGCTCCTATTATCCCAAATCCAAGCCAGACAATCAATCCCACACTGATTCCTGCCAGTGGTCCGGCTAAGGACTTGATGACAGAGCCAACCAGCCACCCCAACCCAAGTGACAATGTGCAAACAACTGCAAGGTGAAATGATTTTTTCAAAGCTAAAATTGGCTGGAAGAACACACCATAACTTCCCCAAGCAATAGCAGGAATCACAAACAATGGCAACATGGAAATGGTGATTTTTGCATCTTGGGCACTGAATTTGCCCCCAACAAAAAGCAGATTGATTAATATTGGCGCAGTTAGCATCGTGATAAACGCGATGATGGTTGAGACAATCAGTGCTATAAGCTTAGATTGATTAACCAACAAAATCGCTTTTGGATGATGTCTGACATCGG
>PFTH01000196.1 GCA_002789465.1 Candidatus Roizmanbacteria bacterium CG_4_9_14_0_8_um_filter_34_12
GTCCCGGCATTTTTTTTATACATGAGTTTAAGTTTTCCCAACGGAAGCAATTATTGTTATCAGGAGAAATGCGGAATATATTTTTGGGGAGTTCATGGACACGATGCAATTTGGCATTTAGCATTGATTGAAAACTCATTCAAACAGTTTCCTTTTGTTTCTCCAATTTTTTCGGGTGCACAATTATCCGGATATAACTATCTTTTTGATTTAATAATTTATTTAGTAACGATAATAACGCCTCTTTCATCGTTAATAATATTTTTTAAAATTATTCCAGTACTTTGGTTTACAGTATTTACAATATTGGCAATTAAATTGGCGCGAAAAATTAAAGACGATAAGATTTTTGTGTTTATATTTTTATTTTTTTTATTCTTTTCAAGCTCATTTACATATATTCTCACTTTAATTAAAGATAAGACAATTATTGGTTCAGCCGGTCTTTTGTCTCAACAAATTCTACATACAATGTATAATTCTCAATACGCACTTTCAATCCTGACGATATTATATTTATTGATTAAGATTCTCGAAAATAAAATCAACTTGCGTATCGTGTTTATATTGGGGTCTCTTACCTTTATTAATATGGGACTGAAGTTTTATGGAGGAGCAGTTACACTTGTTCTTTGCGGTTTATTTATACTGTCAAAATCTTACTCGATTAAATTAAAAAATACAATTTTTTATTCTTTAATTATCTTGATGTTTTTTGGATTATCAATCTTGTTGTTTTATAGTCCCTTTGACTCAACAAAAACCGGATTTATTTTTGGTTTTGCCCCTTTTGCATTGGTTCATCCAATCACCGAAGATCCTGGCTTGTTCTATCAACAAAGCTTGACAGATGCGAGGTATTTTCTCATGACTCAAGGAATTGGTCCAAAATTAATTCTAATTGAAACAATTAATTTATTTCTTTTTTTATTTTTTTACATGGGAGTGCGTTTTTTTGGATTGATTTATTTAGGCATAAAGATAATTACTCGAAAATATAAAGTTTATGATCTCATCATATTAGGAACAATGGTAATCGCGACAGTCGCATCGCTTTTATTGGTGCAAAAAGCAGAATGGTGGAACACGATTCAATTTTTTTATTACACGATATTTTTATCTACGATTTATATATCTGAATTTATATACGATTTATATCTAAAAAAGGATTGGCTCATAAAATTACTTATTGTTTTAATCTTTATTCTTGCTATTCCAACAACTATTGATATCGCGGTTAACTCGTTAAAACTTTTTCCCGGTGGAACTTATGTTCCAAAAGAAGAAGTCGAAGCGCTTCAATATTTAAAAAAACAACCAAAAGGCATTGTTTATTCTCCATTTTTTAATGATAAGATCAGACATAATCAACAAGTCCCAATTCCTCTATATGCCAACGGTGATACAGCTTATGTAACTGCTTTTTCCAGCCAAACAAGCTATTTTAATGACTTGGTTCAGATAAGATTGACTGGAATTGATTATAAAAAACGAATGCAAATGGTACTTTCTAATGACTGTCGAATTCTTAAAGAAATCGATTATATTTATTACAATAACAACTATAAAATCTCTCGCAGTTTATTTGACTGTCCAACAAAACTGGAGTTTTTATGGGGTAATAGAGTTGCAACGATCTATAAGACAAAGCATTAACTTATGATCATGTTTATCAAGAAAAATCTACTCCTAATACTAATTCTTATTTGTGCATTTATTTCTCTGATGGTTTTGAGTTTTTTTAATGGGAGCTATTACTGTTTTCAGGATAAATGCGGTTTATTTTTTTGGCGTTCTCATGGACATGATGCATTATGGCATATGGCCGTTGCTTCGATTTCTTTTACGAAATTTCCTTTTATCATGCCGACTTTTTCCGGCGCGGAATTAATTGGTTATAATTACTTATTGGACATATTACTTCTTTTACTGCAAAGAATTAATATCTCCTTTTTATTTGCTTACTTTAAACTTATTCCGACAGTTTGGTTTATAATTTTCACTTTTTTGTTAATGAAACTTGCTCGGAAGATTGAAAGTAAAAAAGTTTTTGTTAGTCTGCTCCTGTTTTTTATGTACTTTACTGGCTCTTTTTCTTATTTTTTTACACTTTCAAAAGATAGAACAATTTGGGGATCTTCAGGTTTGTTATTTTATTTTAACGAGACGATGATATTAAATCTTCAATTTGGTTTATCGCTTATCCCACTTACAGTGATTTTAATAACAATCTTAAAAAAATCATATGATAGAAAAAACATTTTTATCATAAGTTTAATGACGTTTATTATTTTTGGACTGAAATTTTACGGAGGAGTAGTAGCTTTATTACTTCTTATTCCTTATTTAATTATTGGGGCAATTAACAAAAAGAAAAATGTCGTTATTTTTGGAATAACATTATTGCTATCTTCTTTATTAGCTATCTTCTTATTTTATAATCCAGTGAATTCGTTGAAAAATAATTCAATTTTTATTTTTTCTCCTTTTACCAGTGTCCACCATATCACAGAAAATCCTAATTTATTTTTTATGAAGAAGTTAACCAATTACCGCTATGCGCAAATGACAAGAATGATAAATATAAAGTTGTTACTAATAGAAGGATTTAATTTAATTATTTTTTTATTTTTCTATTTAGGGGTTCGTTTCTTTGGAGTAATTTATTTAATAGTCAAACTAATAAAGAAAAAAGCTACAAATTTTGATATGTCAATCGTTGTGGCGCTATTTGGATCTATTGCAATAACAACGCTTTTTATTCAGAAAGGAGAGTGGACAAATATTTATCAATTTTTTTACTATTCAGTTTTCTTATCAACGTTTTATTTAGCAGAACTTGCGAATAAACTAATTTTAAGTAAAAAATTGATAATCAAATCGTTACTAATAGTATTTGTTTTGTTGGCAATTCCAACAACAATAGATTTATTCCGAACATCATTTCAATTTCCGGGATTGACATATCTTCCACAAGGGGAACTGGAAGCATTACTGGTGTTAAAAAAGCAGCAACCTGGAATAGTTTTTTCTCCACTATATAACAAGGACGTTGGTCAAAATATGACTTTACCAAAGCCACTGTATGCATGGGGCGATACGGCTTATGTTTCAGCGTTTTCTGGTAAACAACACTATCTTTCTGATATCTGGATGGAACAGATAACCGGTGTTAATTATCAAGTAAGATTAGATTTAGTTAACAAAAATAATTGTAGATTTTTACAAGACATTGATTATATTTACTATAATAATGATTTTAAAATTGCTCGAAGTCTATTCGATTGCCCAAATAAACTGCAGTTTTTATGGGGAAATCGAACATCGACAATTTATCGAGTGATAAAATAAGCGGTTTTGAGTGAGTAATCTTTGTATGGAATACGATAAGAAACCTTGGGATTATTAATGTTTGCAAAAAAATCATAAGTTTTTACGTCAAGACAACCTTCAGAAATAATTGCTTGTGTTTGTTTCTGATAATTAAGTTTTGAGTTACAAACCTTAAAAATAAAACCGTTATCTGCATAAGTTTTGTCAATCATTTGTTTTTGAACCATCGGTAAGGATAATTCTTTATCAAAAAAAGCCAAGGTTAAGAAACCATCCTGTGGCATACGATGATAAATTGGATATGATTGGTTTTTATTATCGAGCACATATTTACTCAAAGATCTCTCATGTTCGTTAAAAATTTCTCCGACCGTTACAGGTCGTCGGAAAAAATATATATATCCAACATAACTAAAGTTAATTATTAAAGCGATAGTGATGATTGGAATAATAAGTTTTTTATATTTTAATTTTTTGAAAATATCCCATCCAAATAAAAACCCTAGTGCCAAAATATAAGCAAAGCCAATTCCGGTTGGCATAGCGCGTATAGCAAAAGACGAACCATTAGTGCTTAAAAGTGCAGGAATCATTCCGACAATAATTAAGCCGAGTATAAATAAATCGTTA
>PFTH01000017.1:0-1402 GCA_002789465.1 Candidatus Roizmanbacteria bacterium CG_4_9_14_0_8_um_filter_34_12
GCTCTGCGCGAAATTGCAGCTAAAAGACCTGATCTTGTTGAAAAAATCGCGGAAGAGGTAGAAACATGCGAAATTGTTCCTCCCGAATATAAAGGTCCAACTATCCAAATGCTTAATGAGTCAATTGGTCGTCAAACACCAGACGAAGCTACATCAAATCTAATGTCTCACGCAGAAACAAGAATAAGTCAGCTAATAGGTTTTGGAGCTAAAAATGTATTTACCGGACTAACAAGTGGTATTGTGAAAAGTATGGTTGGGGGCCTATATCGTGCGATGGACAATCCTCCTCCTGCAGCAAATATTGCTTCTTTACCCAGATGAACTAAGAACTTGTTTGACTTTTTCTTCAATTGACAGATTTTTGTCAATCTTGCCTAGTTTTTGTTTTGCTTCACTAGATTTGTAACCCAAAGCAATCAAAGCGTCAACTACGGTCCTATCATCTTCACTTAATACAGTGTCTTGAAATTTGAACTCGGTTTTCAGTTTTTGGGACAGTTCAAGAATTATTTTTAACCCAGTCTTTTTTCCTAACCCAGGAATTTTTGTGAAATAATCCAAATCATTTTTTTTAGTTGCCTCAATAATCTCATCAATGTTTGATATGGAAATGATTCCATATGCAGTTTTTGGACCAACACCCGGAACGGACAAAAGCATCAAGAAAAAATCATGTTCCTCTCTGGTTTGAAAACCAAACAACACAAGCGCATCATCACGCACTTGAAGATAAGTGTAGAGAGTGATGGGGGATTTGGGGGATGTGTGGGAGATGAGGAAAGGAGTAAGATAAACTTGATAAAAAACGCCACCACTGGTTTCGATTAAGCCGATGTTTTTGTTGACTTCAGAGAGAATGCCTTTGAGTTTGCCAATCATAAAATAGTATTAAGTATAGAGTATTAAGTATTAAGAATAAAGAGGAATAGGATATTAAATAATTACCAATGATCAATTAACAATTATCAATCAATATCCAATCTTCAATTGTCAATGAAAACTAAAAAATTGAAAATTTATTGATTATTGAAAATTGATAATTGATTATTTTTTATATTATCCCTTCTTTTTCAATCTCCCATAACCGGTTGTATTTTGCGACACGTTCACCTCGGCAAGGAGCACCAAACTTGACAAAATCAGCTTGCATGGCAACGGCAAAATCCGCCACAAAAGCATCATTGGTTTCACCGGATCTATCTGAAAAAATATAACTTAACTTATTTTTCTTAGCTAAATCAATTAAAGAAAGTACCTCTGATATCGTTCCCACCTGATTAGGTTTAATCACAATTGACGAACATGCTTTTTCTTTGATGGCAGTGTTAATTCTTTCTTTATTAGATTCCAACAAATCATTTCCAACCAGATAGGCCTGATCAGAAATTTCAGAATTAAG
>PFTH01000017.1:1417-3812 GCA_002789465.1 Candidatus Roizmanbacteria bacterium CG_4_9_14_0_8_um_filter_34_12
TGATCAGAAATTTCAGAATTAAGTTTTTTCCACTCATTCCACGATTCCTGACTGAAAGGCTCTTCCACCACAAGTAGTGAATATTCGGCAATAATTTTTATTAATTCTTTATAATACTCCTCAATTTTTAAAGGATTAGGACGATCATGAATTATGTAACGTTGATCCTTATAAAAATGAGTAGCTGCAATATTTAATCCTAAAAATATATCGATTCCTATTTTTTTATTAATTTTAATAATTGTTTCTTTGAGAATTTCAAGTGCGTCACGGTTTGATGCAAAATTTGGTGTAAAACCTCCTTCTTCTCCAACAGCAATAGTGGCATTACGATATTGCAACATATTTTTAAGTTCATGATAGATTTCAACTCCTACCTGTAAACCATCAGAATAGCTATAGGAAGATGAGGGGATTACTTGAAATTCTTGAAAGTCCAGATTATTATTCGCATGCTTTCCACCGTTAATTAAAGCAAAAATTGGTGTAGGAATTTTCTCTAACTTAACTTCAAGTTTATGATGTTTTAACAACAAGTGATTTAAATATTGATAAAGTGAAATGTTTTGATCTTTTGCAGCTGCTTTTGCTACTAGTTGTGAGACTAAAAGTATTGTATTAACTCCAAGACGACTTTTATTTTTTGTTTTATCAGCTTTTATCAACCAAGAATCAATTTCCTGTTGTTTGAAAGGATTTGCACCCGCTAATTTTGGTGAAATCAATGTATTAATATATGAAATCGCAGTTGTAACACCAAACCCATGAAAGCGTTTTGGATCGCTGTCACGCAGTTCAACCGCATCATATTTTCCAGATGGAAAGCCAGAAGGAACAGAGGTTTTTACAAAATTATTATTATCTAAAAACAATGTTCCTTCAATGGTTGGGTAACCGCGGGAATCAATTACTTCTGATGCAACAATTTTTTGGATAACTGACATAGATTTGATTATACACATTTAAGGTTTTAAAAGGCAAATGTGGTTAGGGGTTAGGTTGTTAAGAGGGAAAATCGAAAAAATAAATTTCTAATTGTCCTAATTATTCTAATTGACCTAAAAAAATCCCAATTTCCAAATTGGGTATTAGTTATTATTTAGGTTAATTAGGTCAATTAGTAATTAGGAATTAGATATGAGTTATTTACGTTTAAAAGTCATTACAAAAAAAAGGTTGGTTTAGATAAAATATGAATTAACTTTACTTTTTAAACTCGAAGTGTTTCTTTTCGATTTGAAAAATTAAGTCTCTTGTCCTGTCAACTGTGTCCGGATTAATGGAGACGCTAGTAATTCCTGCCTTAACTAATCTTTCTACAATTTCGGGATAATCTGAAGCAGCTTGACCGCAGATTGATGACGTAATTCCATGTTTTGCACATGTTGAAACAATATTCTCAAGAATATTAATAATTAAAGGAGTTCTTTCATCATAGACATTTGCCACTTCCTGGTTATCACGATCAACTCCCATAATCATCATTGTCAAATCGTTTGTTCCGATTGAAACACCGTCGATTCCAATTTTTATAAATTCTTCAAGATTTAAAGCGCATGATGGAACTTCGACCATGATTAACAATTTGAATCCAGGATAATCGTATAAACCTGATAGTTTTACTAATTCTTTAATCTTAATCAGTTCCCATGGAGCACGGACAAAAGGAATCATTAGGTGTAGGTTTTGAAAACCGTTTTCCCAGATGTTTTTTATTGCTTGCAACTCCATATTGAAACAATGAGGGTCGGCAATGTAACGTGAAGCTCCACGAAATCCAAGCATAGGATTTTCTTCTTGTGGTTCAAAGTCTTTTCCTCCTTTTAAATGACGATATTCATTAGTTTTAAAGTCTGTTGCGCGATAAATAACCGGTCGTGGTGAAAAAGCAATAACAAATTTATTTAAGTCTCTTGTTAGATGATTAATAAATATTTGCTCTTTTTTTTGACGGATAAATTCTTTAGGATGCGTGCCTATTTCTGCAATCATAAATTCAGCCCGAAGCAGTCCGACACCATCAACATTCATCATGGAAACTTTGTTTGCAATTTCCGGTTCTGCCAAATTGACATAGACTTTAGTTAAAGTTTTGTGGTGATTTAATTTGATATTGGAATGATTAGATATATCAGTGATTAAAGCTTTTCCTGCAAAAACCTCTCCTGTGGTTCCGTTAACAGTGATGATTTGAGCGTTTTTAAGAACTTGAGTGGCATTTCCGGTTCCAACCACTGCCGGAATTCCCAACTCTCTTGAAACAATGGCTGCATGAGACGTTCTTCCCCCTTTTTCCGTTACAATTGCAACAGCTTTTTTCATCGCAGGAACATAATCAGGATTTGTTTGTGGGGCGACCAATACATCTCCTTTTTTCACCAGATCAATTTGACTG